>CAZNBU010000164.1:0-7300 GCA_964571035.1 uncultured Planctomycetaceae bacterium
TCATTGTGCAGGCTTGGGTCTTCAGGCAGGCGCTCAAGGCCCTTCTTGTACCACTCCTCAGCGCTGCCCAGGTCGCCGGTAAAGCGAAAGCTGTCGGCAATTTCGTTGTACGGGCCGGGGTGGTCGGGCGCGATCTCCCAGGCTTCGAACATCAGTTGCATACCGTCGGCGCGGCGGCCGAGGCGGCAGAGCGTGCGGCCCTTCCACATCAGGACTTCGGCCAGGGCCTCGCCGGTTACGCCATAGGGACCGTCGGCGTTTTCGACCAGCTTATCGGCGGCCAGGAATTCCTCGGGCGCCGGTGCGCCGGGCAGACCGCCGCGGCGCAGCAGCTTTTCGGCCGAGTCGAAAGCGTCCAGCGCCTTATCGAAACTGCTGATCTCGCACAACGCTAAGCCACGCTTAAAGTGGGCTTCGGCGTGGTTGGGGTCGGCTTCCAGCACGCGATTGAAGGCTGACAGGGCGCGGCGGACCTTCTTGAGCTCCAGGTAGCACGAGCCGCGCCACAGCAATACTTCATTGCCGGGGGCGCCGCCCTGCTTCTGGGCGAGCTCAAAGTGCTCCAGCGCGTCCTGGTAGCGGCCTACCTCGAACAACGCCTCACCCATCGGCAGATGGATGTCGTTGTCGTAGTAGTCGTTCTTGACCGCCGCTTCGAAATACTTGACCGCTTCGGAGTACTTGCCGCTTTCCAGACGCTCCAAACCGCGGTGAAAGTAGTCGGAGGGGGTGATGAGGTCGTCTTCCATGGTGGCTGACTTCCTGGCCCGGTTGGATTCTGCCGGGCAAGGCCGGGAACGAGTCCCGGCATCAGACTAACCGCGCGAACGCGGATGAAAAGCACGGGTCCTGTTGAAGACGGATGGCATTCTGCGGTTGATTGTCGCGTAACCCGCGTCGGTGATTGCTGTTGAGCAATTTGTGGATAACACCTGTTTTAGGGAATTTGACGTTGCAGCCCTTGTATCGGAGCTAGTCAGGATTTATCCTTTTTCCTGTTATGGCAGTACGGCGCAAATCCCTATCGACCGGCGACATCGCCCGGTACTGCCAGGTGACCCCGGCTACGGTGGTCAACTGGATCAAGGCGAACAAGCTGGAGGTCTACACAACCCCCGGCGGCCAGTACCGCATGGAGGTCGAGGAGTTCCTCAAGTTCCTCGACAAGAACCGCTTTCCGGTGCCGGAAGAGCTGGCGCCGGGCAAAGAGCGCCGCATCCTTGTCGTGGACGACGACCCGGAAATTCTAGAGCTTGCAACCGAAGCGCTGGGCGAGTACCTGCCCAACGTCGTGATTGAAGACAGCGGCGACGGGTACGACGCCCTGCTCAAGATCGGCAGCTTCAAGCCGCACGCCGTGGTGCTCGACTTGATGATGCCGCGCGTGGACGGCGCCGAGGTGTGCCGCAGGCTGCGCGCGAACAACGACACCAAGAACATCTTCATTGTCGCGGTGTCGGGTCTAGCCGCCGACAACGAGCTGGTGCGCAAGGTCAAGCGCATCGGCGTTGACGGGTTCTTCACCAAGCCGCTCGATTTCGCCGAAGTCGCCAAGGCCATCGGCAAGCTGCTCAAGGTGCCGGTCGGATAGACCGGGCTATTCGTCGAAAGCTCTAAGGAAGTCGCGCAACAACGGCTCACTGAACCATGAGCCGCCGACAATCATCTTTTCGATGACCGGGCCGACTCGGTCGATCAAACCCGCCAGTTTCGCTCGGCCGAGCAGACCCAATGTTCCGACTACGTTTAGTTCAAGGGCTTTCGCCTTGAAGCGACCCGCAAGCTCGTCGATGCAAACCCACGCGGCGCCGCTTTCCATTGCGGCTTGAATGACGGATGCTTCCCCGGCATCCAGCTCGGATGCAAGGGAGGCGTGGATTGGAGTCTTTAGCTCCACGATCTCTAGTTTGGGTTGTGAGATTGCCGGCTTTCCGGCCTCTAGCCCGTCCTCAACCTCTGCGAGGACATGGGGAGTTGTCAGGAACTGAAGCGGCAGCAACTCAAGAAGGTCCAGCACGCCCCCGCGAGAAAGCGCCAGCAACGGGCCGGTGTTGATGACAATTGATTCAGCCTTGGGCAAACTTCAGTTCCTCGTCCAAGTCTTCGGGCCGAAGGTTGCTTACGGGCAACCCCAACTTGGGCAACTCAAGCAGGAACTTGGCGCGGGCCATGCCGCAGAACTGCGCCGCCTTACCCGACGAAATGCGGCCGGCTGCGTACAGCACGGCCGCCAGCAGAAACGGGGCCTCCTCGCGGAATTCCTCCGCGGATTGGCGCAGGGCCTTGAGCATGTCATCGGGGTAGTCGATCGTGAGCTGGCGTGTCATTGCAACCCTCGTGACCCATTCTACAGGCGGTGGCTGCCCTCTGCGACCCGGCGCTTGCTGGCGCGGGCGGGTATCGCATAATGATGGCTCCCCCTGCGCCCGACGCCTTAGCCGGGCGTGCCCATTTATGGGCACACTTGTCCGCGCAATCGGAGAGATGCATGGCCCTGACGATGAACCAATTACTCGATTTTGTGGTCGCACAGAACGCGTCCGACCTGCACCTTTCGGTCGGCCGCAAGCCTGTGATCCGCAAGTCGGGCCGCCTCAAGGATGTGAACGCCCCGGAGTTGACACCCGCCGACACCGTCAGGCTGATGAAAGAGATCATCCCCGAAAAGAACCTGAAAGAGCTGCAGGAAGCCGGCAGCACCGACTGGGGCTACGCGTTCGGTGACAAGGCACGCTTTCGCTGCGCGGCATTCAAGCAGAAGAATGTCGTCGGCGTCGTCATGCGCCAGATCCCGAACAAGCTGCTTACGTTTGACGAGATCGGATTGCCCGAAAGCGTCAAGCGCATCCTTGACCGGCCGCGCGGGTTGATCCTCGTGACAGGCCCCACCGGCAGCGGCAAGACCACCACGCTGGCGACCATGATTGACTGGATCAACACCAACGTTGACCACCACATCATCACGGTCGAAGACCCGATCGAGTACTACCACGAACACAAGAAGTCGATCGTGACGCAGCGCGAGCTGCACAACGACGTGCCGGGGTTCGCCGAAGGCCTGCGCCGCGCGCTGCGCCAGGACCCGGACGTGATCCTGGTCGGTGAGATGCGCGACCTTGAAACCATCGGCAGCGCGATCACCGCCGCCGAAACCGGCCACCTGGTGTTCGGCACGCTGCACACCACCGGCGCCATCCGCACCGTGGACCGCATCATCGACGCCTTCCCGACCAACCAGCAGGAGCAGGTTCGCGCGCAGTTGGCGGTATCCATCATCGCCATCATCAGCCAGGTGCTGATGCCGAAGGCGGGCGGCGGCTTGGTGGCAGGGTTTGAAGTGATGGTCACGAACAGCGCGGTCGAGAACCTGATTCGCGAAGCCAAAACCTACCAACTCAACAGCGTGATCCAGACCGGCAAGCGCGACGGCATGGTGCTGCTGGACGACTACCTGTGGGACCTGTACCAGGCGCAGAAGATCACGCGCATGGAGATGTTCCGCAAATGCCAGAACAGCAAGGAAATGCGCGACAAGTTCGAGCGCTTCCGCGCCGGCAAGGGCCGGCTGTGGGATGATCAGCTTGTGGCCGAAGAAGAGGCACGCATCAGCGGCGCCCCGCTGCCGCCGGCGGCGGCGGCGGCAGCTGCCGCGTCCTCAACCTCCACGGTTGCGGCGCCGCCGGCAGTGTCGGCAAAGCAGACAAAGAAGTAGATTGTCAGGTGCCGGGGCAAAGCCCGGCGGCAACGGAGATTGATCGATGGCCAAGCGCCGCAAGCTGCTGGGGCAGATCCTGAAGGAAATTGAGCTGGTCACCGAGGGCCATATCCAGGAGGCCCTGGCACGCCAGAAGAAATCCGGCGGGTTGATCGGGAAGATCCTGATCGACATGGGTTGCTGCACCGACGGCGACGTCACGATGGCGCTGGCCACGCAGAACGACATGAACTTTGTCGATCTGAACGGGCTGGACATCCCCATCGAGCTGCTGGACCTGATCAGCGAAGCGCAGGCGCACACCTACCGCACGATCCCGCTCGAGTACGACGAGGACACCAAGGTGTTCACCGTCGCCATGGACGACCCGACCAAGGTCGTGGTGTTCGACGAGCTGAGCTTCGCGCTGCAAAGCAAGATCCCCGGCGTGCGCATCCAGGGTGCGCTGGCAAGTCGCGAAGACATCGACACCGCGCTGGAAAAGTTCTACGGCGAGGGGCAGTTGCGCGGGTACGCCGAGGATGACCTGGCGGAGTTCATTGAAGAAGGCGTGATCGGCAAAAACGCGGTCTCGGTAGATTCCGACGACCCGGACGCGCCGGCTGTGGTCAAGCTGCTGAACTTCCTGCTGGCGACTGCCATCCGCGACCGAAGCAGCGACATTCACCTTGAGCCGTTCGAAGACCGCTTCCAGGTGCGCTACCGCGTGGACGGCGCGCTGCTGGCCATGGAGAACCCGCCGAAAGAGCTGGCGCCGTCGCTCATCAGCCGCATCAAGGTGTTGAGCAAGCTCAACATCGCTGAGACGCGCATGCCGCAGGACGGGCGCATCGAGCTCACGATTGAAGGCCGCAGCGTTGACCTGCGTGTTTCCACGCTGCCGACCATGTTCGGCGAAAGCTGCGTGATGCGTATTCTTGACCGCAGCAACGTCAGTCTCGACCTGGACAACCTCGGGATGCGCCCCGAAGAAAACGAGATGATCAAGGCGCTGATCGGCAAGCCTAACGGCATCGTGCTGGTGACCGGCCCGACGGGCTCAGGCAAGACCACGACGCTGTATTCGTGCCTGAACTACATGAACAACCCGAACATCAAGATCATCACCACGGAAGACCCCGTGGAGTACGACTTGCCGGGCGTCATGCAGTGCCAGGTGAACGAAGACGTCGGGTTGACCTACGGCAAGGCGCTGCGAAGCATCCTGCGACAGGACCCGGACCTGATCCTGGTCGGCGAAATCCGCGACCGCGATACCGGCGGCATCGCCGTCGAAGCGTCGCTGACAGGCCACCTGGTGCTGAGCACGCTGCACACCAACGACGCGCCCAGCGCGGTTACCCGAATGCTCGACCTTGGGTTGGAGGCATTCCTGATCGCCGCGACGCTGGAGGCGATTGTCGCCCAGCGCCTGGTGCGCAAGATCTGCAACTCGTGCAAGGAGTACTACGAGCCCGAGCAGGAACACACCATGGAACTCGGGTTGCGGCACGAAGCCGTCGCGGGCAAGAAGTTCGCCTACGGCCGCGGTTGCTCACGCTGCAACAACACCGGGTACAAGGGCCGTATGGCGCTGTACGAGATGTTCCGCGTGAACGACGAAATCAAGCAGATGATCATGGACAACGCCAACGTCGCCTCGCTGCGTGAAGCCGGGCGCCGCCACGGCATGCGCACACTGCGCGAGTCGGGCCTGCTGGCGATCTATGACTGCACGACGTCCATTGAGGAAGTGTTGCGCGAAACGCTTGTGCTGGAATAACACCCGCCTGACCTCGGGGCAGGGCGGGTTGGCCCGCTTTGCCCCTTTCTCTTTCGGATCC
Organism: uncultured Planctomycetaceae bacterium; assembly: GCA_964571035.1. Taxonomy (GTDB): domain Bacteria; phylum Planctomycetota; class UBA8742; order UBA2392; family UBA2392; genus JADJRK01. The sequence continues at coordinate 5,539 of CAZNBU010000164.1, forward strand.
CGCCGATTCATTGGCACTCATGTCCACCCCTGCCCAGACCGCATCGCCAGACGCGCCGACGCGCGGCAGCATGATTCTCGCGATCACCGGGCTGACGCTGGTGACGCTTACCATCGCCGGCGCGGTGCTGCGGTGGCAGCTTGATGATGCGCTGTGGACGCAGGTCTTCTTTGCCGTCTCCATCGGCGGATTGGTCGGGTTTGCGACCAACTGGGTCGCGATCAAGATGCTGTTTCACCCGCGCGTGCGCGTGCTTGGCGTGCAGGGCGTCGTACCGAAGCGCCGCCGCGAGCTTGCGCGCAGCGTCGGCCAGACGCTTGAGGAGCACTTGATCTCCGGCGACCGCATGCACCGCCTGCTGATGGACAGCGGTGCGGTGGACCAGGCGATCGACCGCATCGCCGAGCACATCCCAAGCCTGCTGGCGGACCCGGAGGCTCGCAAGCTGGTCGAGGTGGAGGTTGACCGCACGATTCACTCCACCATGGAAGACATCATCCGCACTTCCAAGGAGTCGCTGAAATCCAGCGCGCGCGGCACCGTGAATTCGCTGCTGGCGGGCGGCGGCGCGGCAGCTTTGTTCAGCAAGTTGGGGCCGATGGCTGCGGCGCTGGCGGGCGGGCTGACAGCCGGCGGCATGAAGTCGGGTCTGCTGGATCCGGTGATCGACAAGGTTGTCGACAAGCTGGCGGATGACCTCATGCAGCACGAAAGTCTCGGCGCGGTGGGCAAGCGTTTTGTGGCAATGCTGCCCGAACGCACCGAGGAAGTGCTGCGCAACGACACGGTGCGCCTCAAGCTGCGCGAGATGATCGGCGGCATGGCGGAAGAGCTGGTGTACGCGGTGGATGTCGCGGGCCTTGTAGAGAATGAACTGCTCGCACGCGACGAGGGCGAGCTGGAAGAACTGATCGACCGCGTTGCCGCCAATGAGCTGAGCTTCATCCAGGTGGCTGGTGGCGGGCTGGGCATGGTCGCGGGGCTGGCGCTGATCTGGCCGTGGCTGCTGATTCCGATCGGCGGAGCATTCGGCGTCATGGTCGTCGTGGCGCGGCTGGCCGAGAAGCGCCACACTGCAAACCGCGCAGCATCCGCGAGCAACTCGGCGATCCAAAAAGCAGGAGCCCGAAGCGCCAGCGAAGGGCCGAAGAAGACAGAAACTCCCGAGTTGCAGGAGACCACAGCCAAGTCATAGGCCGCGCTGCTCCCTCCGCCGCAACCAGAACCAAACGCCCGCCGTCGCGGCAGCAAACGCAGCACTGCCACCCATGATGAGCCAGGTCAAAAGCGGGACCGTCCGCTCAGGGCCAGGCGCAAGCCGCGCGCGAAACTGCGCATAGGCGTCGTGGCCGTAGACGGTGATGTCGTCGAACCATGCGTCGGCAGTGATCTTGAGCCGGTGGCTGTCGCAACCCAGCGCGAACGCGGTTACCGGCGGCGGGGGCTCACGAAACACGGCTGCATAGTCGGACGCGACATCGCGGACCTCGCTGTACCAGTTACCGGGTTGCGCGCGCGGGGTGCGCAGGTTGATCACCGCGATGCGCCCGTCGCCAAAAGTTGCATCGACAGCCTGTACCGACGGCAGCTCACCGCCGAAGGTGTAGCAGATCGCGCGCGCAGGCGGCGTGACGCCTGTGTACTGCTCCACCTTGCGTCGCCATACCAGCGCAGCCGGGTTTGCGCCGTCCCACCCCGAGTCAAACCCGACCAGCAGGCGCGCGGGAAAGTTGTCGAGTTCGGGCGACAGCGGGCTGGAAGT
>CAZNBU010000165.1:0-6601 GCA_964571035.1 uncultured Planctomycetaceae bacterium
TCGACGCTGGTGTAGCTCATGTCGAGGCTGGGGTCCGTGCCGCCGCGCCCCGGAAAGCGCAGCTCGCGCGGGCCTTGCGGTGGATGGTCCAGCAGGTCCGCCAGCGCCTTGCGTTGCAGGCGGTGACGGTCGGCGTAGGCGTCGGGGCCAAGCTCGCTGACGCCGTACCAGGTGACGAACGCGACCGCGATGCCGAGCGGGATCAGCCCGAGAAACGGCCGCCACGGCGAAACGCCCGAGGCTGCGATCAGCAGCAGCTCGCGATCAGCCCGCATGCGGCCGAACACCCACGCCCCGGCGAACAGGGCTGAGATCGGCAAAGTCAACGGCAGCAGCGAAACCGCAAGCGTCGGCGCGAACGACAGCAGCGTCGTGATGTGCGGCGTGAACCCCAACTGGTTCACGACCTGGTACAGCCCGATCGCGCTGAAAAGAAACGTCAACCCGAACGCGCACACGACGGTGAGCACACCCAGTTCGCGAATCAGCAGTTTGTGTACGCGCCAGATCATTTGTCGGGTCTTGGGTCAAAACTGCGCAGCGATGCCAGGTATCCGTCGAGGTTGCGTTTGACTTCCGCGATGCTGTCGCCGCCGGTCTTTTCGAGCAGCGCCTGCGCGACCACGATTGCCACCGCGCACTCGGCGACGATTGCGGCGGCTGGCACTGCGCATACGTCGCTGCGCTCGGTGCTGGCTTGCGCGGGTTTGCCTGTTGCCACGTCGACGCTGGGCAGCGGGTTCATCAGTGTGCTGATCGGCTTCATGTGCACGCGGCACACCAGTGGCTCGCCGTTCGTCACGCCGCCTTCAAGCCCGCCCGCGTTGTTGCTGCCGCGCGCGTAGGGGCTGCGGCCGGCTGCGGGGGGCAGGGGCAGCACCGGATCGTGAACTTTGCTGCCGTGTCTGCGGGCCGCTTCGGCGCCCAACCCGATCTCGACTGCCTTCATGGCCTGGATGCTCATCAACGCCTGTGCCAGGCGCCCATCCAGCTTGCTGTCCCACTGGTTGTGCGAGCCAAGCCCCGGGGGCAGGTTCAGCGCGATGACCTCGATAACACCGCCGAGTGTGTCGCCGTCTTTGCGGGCCTGGTCGATTGCCGTTTTCAGCGCTGCATCGTGCGCACGGTCCAGCGTGCCGAACTCGCCCGCGTCGCGGGCGGCGCGCGCGTCTGCAGCCCCTTGGAAAATGCGGGTGTAGCCCCGGCCGATGGGATGATCGACGGTTGTTTCGCCGATGCTGAGCACATGCGCGACGACTTCGATGCCGAACTCGCGCAGCAGGCTCTGGCACGCCGCGCCCGCCATCACGCGCGCCGCCGTTTCGCGTGCGCTGGCGCGCTCCAACACGTCGCGCGCGTCGCGTGAGCCGATCTTGAGCACGCCTGCAAGGTCCACGTGGCCGGGCCGCACGTTGGGCAGCGCAGGCGCCTTGTCGATCCGCGAGTCCTTGTTGTGGATCACCATGGTCAGCGGGCTGCCGATGGTTACGCCGCGCCGCAGCCCGGAAAGCACCGCGACCTCATCCTGCTCAAGCTTCTGGCGGCCGCTGCGCCCGTACCCGCCCTGCCGGCGTTTGAGCTGCGCGTTGACGAACGCGACATCCAGCGTGTGGCCGAACGGCAACCCGAACAGCGTGGCGATCACGGCTGGGCCGTGGGACTCGCCTGCGGTTGTGAAGGTCAGGGGCATGCGATTTTGGATTTTGGATTTTGGATTTTGGATTGGAACAGGCGGTGGCATGAACCGGCCAATCCAAAATCGCAAATCCAAAATCCGTTCAGGGTTCAAATGGCAGCTTAGCGTCGAACGGGCGTGATTTCGCGTCGCCGGACACAACCCTCACCTTCTCCCCGGGGCCTTTCCGTGGGCGTGGCTTCAACTGCTCGTCGGGTTTGCCGTACCCGACCGGGATTACGGCCTGGCAACTCCACGTCTCGTCGGCGCCCAGCAGGCGGTTGAAGTCGCGCCCGACGCTTGGTGTGTACGTCAGCGAGTGAATTCCTTCGACCTCGAGAGCATTGATGAAGTTGGCGATGCTCAGCCATACGCTCTGCAACCAGAAGGGTAGATCGCGGCGGCCGAACACGGCGACAATCACCGGCGCGGTTGCCGCGAATTCCTTGACCGGTGTGATGTCGTGATCGGCAAAGAAGGTCTTCAGCCACTCGGGGCTGCGCTGGTGGAAGTCGCGGTCGGCGCGCTCGCACAACTCGCGCACCTGCTCGCGGATGGGGCCGCGCTCGATCAGCACGTACTCCCACGGTTGCGTGTTGGCGCCCGACGGGGCGCGCATTGCGGCCTGCAATGCACGCTCCAGCTTGTCGGGCTCCACGGGCTGATCGGTGAAGAATCGCCGTGAACGTCGGCGGCGCAGCAACTCAAGGAAGTCCGCCGGGTTGAGCATGTTTTGCCGCTACTTCAACTTGGCAATGACGGTCGACGTGATGTCCTGCACGTACACGTTTGCATTGCGCTCTACACCAGGCGCGAAGAACACCGGCTTGTTCAGCAGTGTCTGCGCATAGGTGCCGCCGAAGAAGTCGCTGGAGCCGCTGCTCGCCGGCTCATAGTCCTGGAACACGATGTGGAACTTGTTGACGGTCGCAACGTCTTCCACGACGCCCTTTACCTTCTTGAGCACCTCGTCCTGGTACTGGGACATCAACTGGCCCAGATACTCTTCGTGACCCCGGATCGCCTGTTCCTGGCGCCCCTTCAGTGCTTCCATTTGACCCTTCAGCGTTGCCAGCTTTTCGCGGTCGTCGGTACGCTGTGCCTGGCGCCGCACGTCTTCGATGTCCGCCTCAATGGCTTCACGCTGCTTCCGAAGGTCTTCCTGCGCGGCATCCCACAGGTTCTTCTTCTCTTGAAAGATCGCCGATTCCTTTGCGGCTTTTTCGATGTTCACGAGCGCGATCTTGATCGGGGGTGGCGTCTGGGCTTCGACCGGCCCCGGTTGGAACAACCCGCTGACAAGCGAACCGCAGAAGCCCGCTGCCACAGCGACCGCCACCAGGCCGCTCAACATCCACTTGCTTTTCATTGTGATCTCCGTGTGATCCCCGTTCAGCCCCGACCTATCAAACCGGCTTAGCGGGCGCCGTCAACGGCGCCGCTAGAATCCGAACCCAAGGTTAATACTGATGACCTGCTCACGGTTGCCCGGTTGATTGATGATCGGGAAACCGAAATCCAGCGCGAAAGGCACCGGCAGGATCGGCAGCAGCAGCCGCAACCCGAACCCGCCCGAGACGGTCCAACCCGCAGGGTCAAACGTGTTGAGCGTCGGGCTAAGCTCGCCGAAATCCAGGAAACTGACAAACCACAGGCTGCCCGGGAATATCGGGAAGCGCAGCTCGGCGTACCCGTGCACCATGAAGTTGCCGCCGATGGAGATGTCGTTACGGCTTGGCCCGACGCCGCCGAATTCGAACCCGCGCAGCAGGCCGCGACTGCCGACGCTGTTGCCGCCAAGCTGGAAGCGTTCAATGAACGGGATCTGTTCCGTGTCGCTGTGGACATCCTGCCACATCGCGGTCGCGCTTAGCGCAAGCACAAGCGTCCGGACGTCGTCAATTTCCGCGATCGGCAGGTACCAGGCCGCCTGCGCGCGCATGCGCCAGAAGTCGATCGTGCCGCCTAGCAGCGGCCCGCCGCTGTAGGAGAAGCGGTAGCTCAGATTGAACCCGCTGGTGGGGAATGACGGGTTGTCGGTGGTGCTCCAGACAATCTCGCTCCAGAGCGTGCTTACGATGTCGCGCCCCGCTTCCTCGCGGATCTCGGGGGGCGCGTTCTGCGCCACGTCAGTGATGTCGAGAATCGAGTACGAGTACCCGTAGAACCACGTCACGTCGGGCAGCAGTCGCCACCCCAGCGTCGGGTCAACGCCGAGCCTCGTGCGGGTGTAGTCAATGTAGTTGTTGCTTGCGTACTCGCCGGAAATGCTGCCGTACAGGTTGTACCCGAACAGCCATGGCTCGGTGAAGTTGATGCGATAGATCTGCTGGCGGTCCAAAGGCGGCTGTGCAGTGAAGCTAAGTGACTGGCCGGCGCCCGTAAAACTGAAGTTGGGGCGTCCCCACATCCAGCTTACCGCCGACGAGATGTCGAAGTTCATCAGCGTCAGGTCCACGGTCGCGGTGAACCCGGTGCCCGAGTTGAACCCGGCCGCGAAGTTGATGCGGTTGGTGCGCCCTTCCACGACGTCGTAGTCGATGTCGGTGTACTCGATGATCACGCCGTCTTCCGTTGTGATCTGGCGGGCGCTGGTGCGGCTCATTACGCCCTGGCCGGGGGCCGCCTGTTCAAACCACTGCGTGCGCCGCAGCCGGAAGTCAGAGGCGCGCAGTTTGTTGCGGTCGAAGATGTCACCGGGATACATCGACACCCAGCGGCGCATCACGTCTTCGCGCGTTTCTGTGTTGCCGCGGAATGTCACGTTGCCGACGATGCTCTGGTACCCCTGCTGGATCTTGAGAATCATCCCGACCTTGCGCACCGGAAACGGCGACTCCCAGTCGGCTTCGACGTAGTCTGAGCGGGTCTCCACGCGCACGAACGAAACATCGGCGTTGGAGTACCCGCGGTCCGCCAGCAGGGCGCGTATCCGGCCGGAGATCCCTTCCCCGCCGGCTACCGAACCGTTGAGCTGAAACTCATCCCACGGCAGCGGGTTCTTAAGGTCGAAAGCGGCGAAGTGCTGGCCCTGCTCCTCGTTTTGAAGCGGGGCGACATAGGCTTCGGTGTATCTCGCGGTGGCGGTTGCGTCGTCGAGTTGCTCCACAGAGAGGTCCATGGCGTCGATCAGCTCGTCGAACTCCACCACCGGTTTGTCAAACTCACGCGGCTCCGCGCCCTGCGGCACGCGCGGCGCGCGGGTGGCGTACTCGACGCGCAGGTCGGCGACGGCGTACACCGAGCCCGGATCCACAGTGTAATTCAGGTCGACGCGCGAGCGGATGTAGTTCACCTCGAACCCGCTGAACGAAACCGTAGCGTCAAGCCAACCGCGCTGCTGAAAGTAAGCCTGCACCGCCTCGGCGTCGCGCCGCGCGTCGGCTTCGACAAACGCCGCACCATCCTTCATGCGCATGACTTCACCCAGCACAGCCGCCTTGCGGTCGGCGTTGGTGCCGAACACCGCGTACCAGAACTGGTAGACCACCTTGAACAGCCCGCTGATGCGGTCAGCAGACAGCGCATCGTTGCCCGGCGACTCCACATCAGCGATGCCGCGGAAGTTGATTTCGCCCACAAGCAACTTCTCGCCTTCAAACACGTCAAAGATCAGCACCGTGCGCCCGCCGTACCCGTCGTTGATCAGACCGCGGATCGTCCCCAGCGTGCCGTCGCGCATGGTGCCGTAGCGCTCCTCGATGGCAGCGCGGTCGTAGGTCGTCGGCAGCGAAATCACACGCTCAGTGACCTCGACGAAGGCGTACCCGTTGATGCGGTAGTAGGCCTTGATCTGTTCTTTGGCGCCCAGGATGTTGGCGGCGCTGGCGTCGGTGACCACGTCGCCCGAGAAGGCGTCGCGAGGAAAGTAAACCGGCGAGACCACCCCTTCATCGCTGCCGGGCAGGTTGCTTTCGCGGATCGCCTTGCGCCCGGCGATCACCCGCTCAAGGTCGCTGGTGAACCCGGATGCGTAGACGCCGCTGAAGGTCACGATCGCCAGCGGCTCAACCTGCATCACGCGAAACGCCACGTCCACGCCCTGCGCGGTGTACTTGTGCTCGCCACGCACGGTGATGAAGGCGCCGGATTCGAACAGCCGCCGCACGTCATCGTCCAGGCGCTTAAGGCTGAACTCGGCGTCCACCGCGGTGTCAACGCTGCCGATGAAGCGGTGGCGCTCACGAACTTCGGCGGTGCCCCAGAACGGCAGAAAGCGCACCTGCTTGACCAGCGGCTGCGTGAGGATGAGCTTGATGCGCACGCCGTCCTGGCGCGGGTCGGGGTCAACGGTGACCACCGCTTCGGCGGCCCGGAACAGATGCGCGGTGTCTGTAAGGAGCGTCAGGTCCTTCTTGAGGTCTTCCGTGTTGAAGGTTTTGGCGACGCGTGTGCGCAGGTTGCCCAGGATAGTGTGGCGGGTGGCGCTGTCGGGCGCGCGGTCGAACACCTTGCCCTCGGAGCGTGTCTGCAACTCAATGGACAGGATACGCTTGCCCTCAGCGCCGGCTTCCACCGTGACGTCACTGTCTTCCTGTGCGGACGAGTGCACGCCCGCCCAGGCGACGACCGCCAACGCAAGCAGCAACCCGATCGACTTCAACAACCAGTGAGGCACAAATCCCCCAAGTGCAGGGGCGGGATTGTAGGGGGGAGCGGCGGGGTAAACCAGTACGCAAAGGCTGCAAATGGGCGTTGCAGGTTAGTACCCGGTAACCTTCGTGCTACTTGTCGAACTCCAGGACGATCTTGCCGGCTTCCCCGCGCAGCATGCGCTCGAACCCGCCGCGGAATTCGGTGTAGGGCAGCACCTCGGTGATGACCTTGCGCAGCTTGGCGCGGGCTTCGGGCATGCGCACGAGGTCGCGCACCTTGTACCACGTGTCGTAGATGCGGCGGCCGATGATGCCCTGGATCGTGATGCCG
>CAZNBU010000165.1:6611-7260 GCA_964571035.1 uncultured Planctomycetaceae bacterium
AGGTGTAGCTTGCGTCCTTGGGCAGGCCGAACGCGACGACCTTGCCGCCGCGGCGCACGCACTTGATGCTGTTGGTGATCGCGTCGGGGTGGCCGGACATCTCCAGCACCACGTCGGGGCCGTCGTGGCCGGCGGTTTCGCGGATCAGGCCCTGGATGCGCGTTCGCTCAGCGGCGCGGGCTTCGGGTGTCTTGGCTGGCCTAGCCATGATTACGTCGTCCACGCCGATTTCGCGGGCGATTTTGGCGCGGGCTTCGCTGACTTCGACGGTGATCACGCGCTCAGCGCCGTGCATCAGCGCAATCACGGCGCAGAACATGCCGATCGGGCCTAACCCGATAATCGCAACGCGCTGGCCCTTGAGCGGAAAATGCGCTGCGGCGTGCATGGCGTTGCCCAGGGGCTCCTGGATCGCCGCGATTTCGAACGGCAGGTCGGCATCATTTTTCCAGATGCACGAGCTGGGCAGCGCGATGTAGCGGGCAAACGCGCCGTCGCGGTCGAACCCGATGATCTTGTCGTTCACGCAGACGTGCTTCTCACCGTGCGTGCATTGGTAGCACTTGCCGCACACCACGTGGCTTTCGGCGCTGACGAAATCACCGGGCGCGAGCTTGACCGTGGGGTCGTCCATGATCGTGCCGACTTC
>CAZNBU010000166.1:0-7208 GCA_964571035.1 uncultured Planctomycetaceae bacterium
CAGGAAGATGCCGGTCTGGAACAGCCCAAGCCCGATCGCCTTCTTGACCAGGTTCGACTTGGCAATGACCGCGTAGAACCCGATCATCATCAGGACCGCGCAGATCCAGTAGTTGTAGTGGTGGAACACGAATTCCATCGCTACTCCGGCTCCTTCTCTTCGGGCGCGGTGCCCTCACTGATCTCGTTGAAGATGGTGATCATCACGGCGGCCACCGTCAGGCCGACGCCGTACTCAACCAGCGTCATGCCCCACGGCTCGGCGCCGCCGGGGTTGTTCGGGTTGAGCGCCGCGTGGTCGAGAAACTCGTACCCCATCAGCATCGAGTAGACACCGACGCCCGCGTACAGCAGCACGCCCATCGCGGCGGCTGTGTCGGTGACCCAGCGCGGGATGATCTTGCGCATCTCGGCGGCGCTGAACACCATGCCGTACAGGATGAACGCCGCGGCGATAATGACGCCCGCCTGGAACCCACCGCCGGGCCCAAGCTCGCCGTGCGTCTGCACGTACAACCCGAACACCAGCATGAACGGGATGTTCCAGCGCGCGATCACCCGCAGCACGATCATGTCTTTCACAGCAACCCTCCTTTCAGAGGATTGCCGCGCCGCCCGCGCAGCAGCAGGATCATCGACAGCCCCGCCGTCAGGATCACACAGCACTCGAACATGGTGTCAAACGCGCGGTAGCTCACGATCACAGCCGTCACCTGGTTCGGCACGTGGCCGTGGAAGTAGTTCTCGCCTTCGTGCGCGTGGTCGTCGTGCGCGTGATCGTGCGCAGCGGCAAGCTGGCCGCTCTTGCCATCGGGCGACTTGGCGACGTCCTGCTCAATCAACCCGCGGGTCAGCGCGTTCTTTGCCGCCGGCGATTCCGGGTCGCCGAAGTGCGGCATGTCCAGCGTGCCGTAGATCAGCGCCGCACCCACCAGGATCACCAGCCCCAGTGCTGGCCAGTGAATGCGCTTCAGGACGGTCTCGTGCGGCCCGACCAGCACCAGCGTGCCGACCAGCAGGATCGTGCTGATGCCGGCCCCCACCGCGGCTTCGGTGAACGCCACGTCCACCGCATCCATGTTCACCCACACCGCCGCCATCAGCAGCGAGTAGATGCCCGAGAGCATGGTGGCGCTGAACAGGCTGCGCACTTCCACCGTCGCGATGGCGCACATGGTCACCAGCAGCAGCAGCGCCATGTCGATGATGATGAAGTCGAGGTCAGGCATTGCCGCCCTCCTCATCGTCGCGCTTCCACGCCTTCATGCCGGATAGCCAGGCAGCCTTGGTGATGGCGTGCGTCGCCACCGGCGAGGTGATCAGCACGAACAGCACGATCAGCACCAGCTTCGCCGCCACCCAGTACCCGTAGTTGTACTTCATCGTCTCAGCCAGCAGGCCTAGCACGATCAGGCTCACGCCCATTGTATCGTTCTTGCCGGCTGGGTGGACGCGGGTGAAGAAGTCGGGCATGCGGATGATGCCTACGGCGCCGGTGAGCGAGAAAAAGCATCCCAGCGCCAGGCAGGCGATCACGAACACGTCGAGCGCGATCTGCAGCGCCTCAGGCATTACCCAAGCCTCCTGTGGCGCACGAACTTGAGAATGGCGATGGTGCCGACAAAGTTCAGGATCGCGTACAGCAGCGCGATATCCAGAAACTCCGGGCGCCGCGCGATGAACCCCAGCAGCGACAGGAAGATCACCGTCTTGGTGCCCATGGTGTTCATCGCAAGGATGCGGTCGTACGTGCTGGGGCCGAAGAACGCGCGCACCAGCACCAGCAGGATCGCGAACAGCAGCACGCACCCTGCCACCAGCGTGGGCAGGTCGGTGTTGCCCAGCTCAAAGATGGCTGAGGCCGCGATCATTCCTCGCCCTCCACGCGCTTGACGCGGTCGTGCATGTCGCGCAGGCCCGCGGCGGAGTTTTCACTCAGCGCGTGCACCAGCAGCTCGCGCTTTTCGGTGTCGACGCGGACAGTAACGGTGCCGGGTGTCATGGTGATGCTGTTGGCGTAGACCACGGTGGCGAGATCGCTCTTGATCGCATACGGCACGGTAATGAAGCGCGGGCGGATCTTGCGGCGCGGGTTGATGCTCCATACCCGGCGCGCGACATCAAAGTTGCTGACCACCACCTGCCACGCCAGCCAGAACAGGTACGGGATCTGCCGCACCATGATGCGCCCAAGGTGGCCTTCGTCGTAAAGGAACCCCACGCGCTTAGCCAGCAGGGTCGCCAGCGCGCAGCTCACGACGCCGCAGATCAGCAGGTAACGCTGGTGGGTATCGCCAAGGTCGTTGACCTGCCCCGACAGGAGCACCCAGAACCCAAGCAGCACAACAAACAGCAGCACGTGGCGCAGCAAAGGAGCTTCTCCATCTGTAGTGCTGGCCCGTTCGCGAACGACTTTCGGGGAGGCGGCGGGCAGCCCGGCGCGATTATAGGTTGCGCGCCAGACATAAAAAGAGTCAAAACAATAAAATAGCAACCAACGCCGCCACTATCGCCACGGCCTTGCAGAAAGTCAACGAGAACCGGTCAGCACCCGCCGAAAGTTGGGTCAGGAGAGAAAGATGAGCAACGCAATCGCCGCTGCAACACCCAGCGCGATGAGTATAGCGCGTGTGGCGACACGGTTGCGGGTGCGCTGCATGCGCAGGGTGTCTACCCGGCGCTGCTGCTCGCGCAGCACGGTGTGGATGCCGGTGGTGCCGCCCGATTCCTGCATCTGCGGCGCGCCCGGTTTTTCCATCGGGTCGCAGATGTTGCCGGCGCGGTCAAACTGATCGTCGGGCACCTCGATGCAGAACAGCCCGTCTTCCTGGGTGATGCGCACCTCGATCAGCCCGGCCTCAAGGTAGGTGGCGTTCATGCGCGCGGTGATGTTGTCTTCGAAGTAGGTCAGCGGCACCCACTCGCGGGTGATCTCGTAGACACCGGTATCTTCGGTCGGCGGCATGGGTGCGTGCCCTGCTTCAGTATACCCGGCGGCCGGGGGTTTGCCCTGCCTCCACGAGTATCCCCTGAATCGACAAATTGCAACCGGCGCCCGAGGGGGTGCGGGCGCCGGAAGCTCCAGCCGGGGGGCTGGCTGGATCAAGGCCGCGGTGAGCGCACGCGGCCCTAAGGGAATGGGGTCTCCGACTTGGGGGTCGAGGGTCGGACGGGTTTGGTCGGAAACCCCTTACACATCGCTAAAGAGCGCAGGCGTGTGCAGTGCGCATCGCGCACTGTCGGCTGCCCGCTGGCGGGTCGGTTTGAAGGACGCACGTAGCCATGGTCATGGCATCGGCGCATCTGCGAGCAGTGAAGCTTTGGGGTCCCCGGTCGTGGGGGCGAGGGTCGGACGGTTCCGATTTTCCGAGAACCCCTGTTTGTCTCTGCAGCGCGTCTTCAGCGATTCAGTTGTCAATCCCTACACGCGCAAATGTATCACGGGCTGCGCCCGTGTAAAGTAAAAAACATAAAAAATCGAAAATATATACAATGGGCCTACGTGGCGCGGGTTGGCGGGCAATCGGCAATCGGCAATCGGCAATGGGGAATCGGGAATCGTGCCGCGCGGCTGGGGGAATGCAAATCGGGAACCGGCTTTTGCCGATTCCCGATCAACGATTCCCGATCTCCGACCCTACTCGTCCAGCGCGTTCACCGCCTCCTCGTGCAGCACCTTGGTGGCGCGATCCTGTGGCAGGCGGGCGAGCGCCTTGTCGAGGCTTTGAGCAGCGGCACTGGCGTCGCCGGTGCGCAGCTTCACGAACCCGTGCAGCAGCAGCAGGTCCGGGTCTTCGGGCGCCACGGCCAGCTCCTTCTCAAGGTGATCGACGTACCCCTTCAGCACTTCGGGCCCACCGAACGCCTTCACCAGGTCGATGTTGCTGCCGTCTGCATCCAGCACCACGCCGCGCCGCAGCGCAAACGCGCTGAACGCGTACTTGCCCTGCGCGAACGCGCTGACCGCCAGGCTGTAGCGTGCCTCGCTGCTGCTGGGGTCGAGGATGATGGCTTCTTTGAACGCCTTGGTGGCGGTCGCGTAATCGCCGTTGCTGAACGCGGCGCTGCCGCGCGTCATCTCGTGGCGGTATTCCTGCGCCGCGTTGCCGCGTTCACGATCCTTCTCGGGATCGGGCACTGTGGGCGAAGGCTTCTCGCCGATGCGGTCGCGGCGGCGGTCGTCACGGTAGGCGCTGGAATCTTCGGCGCCGTCTTCGTACCCGCGGTTGTACCCGTCTTCGTAACCGTCGTCGTAGATGCCGTCGTAACTCAGCGACGTGTACCCGTAGCTGTGCGGGCGCCAGTCGTACCAGCGTGTGTACCCGTACCAGTACGGGCGATGAATGCGGCAGTACCACCCGTCATAGTGGAACCAGTGATGGTGACGGCGCCAGCGCGGCCAGTAGTAGCAGTGGCTGCCGTAGCGGTAGCCGAACCACCCGTGCGAGTACGGCTGAATGTGCCATGCCCCGCCAGCCAGCACTGCAACGGAGTGCGACCCGAAGCGGATGCCGTGCCACCACGAGTGATGACCGAAGTGGCTGTGATGATGATGGTGGAACCCGTGATGAAACCCGATGTGCCCCAACCCGATCGAGAGACCGAACGACCACCAGTTGGGCGAATGGGCATAGTAGGGATAGCTGTACCCCGAATGATACCGGTGCGAGCTGTGCTTGGCATGGTGAGTTGTCTTCGGCACCGGCCCGATCGGCGAGCCGGACCCGGCACGCAGTGTGGCGCCCGAGTTCGGAGAGCGGAAGCTGGTCAGTGTGCTGCGTTGCGAGATGGTGCGCGAACCCAGGCTGCGCGGGCTGACTGAGCCGGCGCGCAACGCGTCGCGAGTGCGCGGCAACCCGGCGCTGCTGCGAGTGATCGAATCGCGCGTGGTTGCGCGGGGGATTGCCGAGTTGGAGGTGCGAGCCAGGCGTGACGAGCCGGGCGCCGCGCGCGAAAGCGTCGGTACGCCGCTTGAAGTGCGCGTCGGCGCGCGATAGCTCGTGCGCGGCGTCGCAGCCGAGCGAGTGTCACCGCTGCGCGCTACACGCGGCATCGACGGCGCGGAAGAGCGTGACGGTTGCGAAGTGCGCGAACTGCTGGAGCGATACGGGACACCGCTGCTGCTGCGCGTGATTCCGCGCGAGCTGGACGGTGTGCTGGAACCGCGGGAGATGCCGGAACTGCGGGACGGGCTGCTTGAGCCGCGAGAAATGCCCGAGCTGCGTGACGGACTGCTGGAGCCGCGCGAGATGCCCGAGCTGCGTGACGGACTGCTCGAGCCGCGAGAAATGCCCGAACTGCGCGATGGGCTGCTGGACCCGCGCGAAATGCCGGAACTGCGCGAAGAGCCGCTTGAGCCGCGCGAAATACCCCGGCTGGAAGACCCCGACGACCCTCGCGAAATGCCGCGTGACGACGACCCGGAACTGCGCGAGCCTGCGCTGCGCGACCCGCCGCTGGAGCCGCGCGTAATGCGCTGGGCTTCAAGCTGGGCCATGGGCGCGGCGAAGACGATCACCGCAAGCGCCATCAAACCGCTGAAAATCAAGCGTTTTGGGGTAAACATTCGCTCCCTCCGTCCAGTGCGGCCCCGCACAATGACAAAGGGGCCACAGCGGCATTCCTGCCGTAAGGGGCCCCTTCGCCCTTGAGTGTAACCGAGATCGCTTTGGGATGCATCCATTAAAGTGGACGTTCACGTGCTGGGGATAGGACCGATAGGACCGATAGGACGGATAGGGCCTTCAATGGCCGCCGTCTCTACGTCCCATCCGTCCTATCAGTCCTATCGACCCACCCCTCACAGATCATAAGGATTCACAGCCAATTGCTTCCTCGCCCCCGGCTCGCCGCCTTTGCCGTCGGTGATCGGGCAATCCGGCAGTGCCTTCAGGATGCGCTTGCCGTAGGCTTTTCGCACCACCCTTGAATCGAGAATCACCACTGTGCCGTAGTCATCCTTGCGCCGGATCAGCCGCCCGAACCCCTGGCGCAGCTTGATCGTGGCTTCCGGCACCATGTAGTCGTTGAAGTCGCTGCCGCCGTTGCGCTCCACGTCTTCCATGCGGGCCGCCACCAGCGGGTCGCTGGGCACAGGGAACGGCAGGCGCACCAGGATCACCGTGGTAAGCGCGTCACCCGGCACGTCCACGCCCTGCCAGAACGTCTCGACGCCGAACAGCACCATCTTCTCGCCATCCTTGAAGCGCTCCAGCATGCGGCCACGGCTCAGCCCGTCGCCCTGGCGCAGCACGGTGAACCCCTGGAACTCCAGCGGCGCGCGCACCGCGTCGTACACCTTGCGCAACTGGTAGAAGCTGGTGAACAACACAAAGGTGCCGCCCCGCGAGCGCTTGATCGCCGCCGTCACTTCTTCATTGATGCGGCGGTCGTATTCACCCGCAGCCGACTCGGGTTTCGGGAATCGCGAATCGGGAATCGACTCGCCCCCCGATTGCCGATTGCCGATTGCCGATTGCCGACCACCGCCGCCCTTGGGTGGCTCCGGCACGTCGGGGATGACGATCTGCGCGCGTTCGCGAAAGTTGAACGGACTGCCGACTTGCAGATGCATCACGCCCTCGTCGGGCACGCCGAGGCGATTGTCGATATAGGAGAAGTCGTTGGGGCTGGTCGCCAGTGTCGCGCTGGTCAGCACCACGCTTTTGCAGCGTTCGAACAGCAGCTTGTTCATGAGCGAACCGACATGGATCGGCGCCGCCCGCAACTCCACGTTGCGTTCGCGCCCGCTGCGCTCGACCCAGTACACCTGTCCGTCGAGCGTCTGCCGGTTGAACACTTCGAGGCTGCTGGCGTACTCCTGCACGCGGTTGACGTTGGCTTCCATTTCGAGGCGATCCTCCTCGTTCTTGGTTTGCAGCATCCCCTCTTTGAGGCGCAGCGCCAGCTCATGCAGCGCCAGCGACGCGTCGTGCGGGAACTGCTCGGCTTCGTGCATGCGGGCGGGATCTTTGCGCTGCTCATTTAGCCAGTTGTCGACCAGCAGGAAAAAGCGCTCGCCCTCGTCGCGGGCTTTGCGCAGCGCCTCGTGCCCGCCGCGCAGGAAGTCGTAGCGCACAAGCAGGCCCTTGTTGCGGCGCGGGTTATAGATCTGCGCCAGCGTGTAGTTCCAACCGCCGCGCGTGACACGCAAGCCGAGGTGTTCGCTGGCGTAGCGTTCAAGGTCGTGTGCTTCGTCGATGATGACGT
>CAZNBU010000167.1:0-7204 GCA_964571035.1 uncultured Planctomycetaceae bacterium
CAGCACCTTCGGCGCGTCGGTGTTCAGCGCGACCTGGAGCGTCTTGACCGCCAGCACGATGTGCGGAACGTCCTCAAGGATGCCCTTGGGGCTTTCAAACTCATGGCTGACGCCCTTGATGCGCAGGCTTACCGGCGCCGTGCCCTCAAGGCTGCTCAGCAGAATACGCCGCAGGCTGTTGCCGATTGTGGTGCCGAAACCGCGCTCAAACGGCTCGACGGTGAACCAGCCGTAGCTGTCGGTCTGCGTTTCCTTGTCACACACAAGTCGGTTTGGAAGTTCCAGCCCACGCCAGCGAATTCTCATGCTGTGTTCTCCTCAGTGTCCCAGGCAGTCTCCGGGGTTCCCGGCGCGCCGCGCGCCATCTGATACCCGGATTGTTTTGCAACCGATTGCGGCGGGTTGCCTGATCTCGTATGCGCCCCCAAAGTCCGGGCGACCCGGCAGGATCGCCTATACGCGACGCTTCTTCTTCGGGCGGCAACCGTTATGCGGAATCGGCGTCACGTCTTCGATGGACTTGACGTCGATGTTGCGCTGCTGAAGCGCGCGCACCGCGGATTCGCGGCCGGCACCCGGCCCCTGCACGCGCACATCCACTTCGCGCACGCCCATCTTCTTGACCTTTTCGGCGACGTTTTCGCCCGCGCGCTGCGCGGCGAACGGTGTGCCCTTGCGCGAGCCCTTGAACCCCATGCTGCCGGCGCTGTCCCAGGCGATGGTATCGCCATTCAGGTCGGTCACCGTCACGATGGTGTTGTTGAAAGTGCTCTTCACGTGCACGACGGCGCGCGGCACGTTGCGCTTGACCTTCTTGGCCTTCTTCTCTTTGGAATCCTTGCCCGGCTTGCCGGACTTGGTCGGGGCCGCTGTCGCCTGATCCTTCGCCATCTCGATTCTCCCGCGGGCTCATCCCCTTGCATTGAAGGGTCCCCCGCAATGTTCAAGCCGCCAGCGTGTTTGGCGCCGGCGGCAATCTCGTTGTCCGCTACTTCGCTACAACCTTCTTCTTGCCCGCGATCGTCTTGCGCGGACCCTTGCGCGTGCGCGAGTTCGTGCGCGTGCGCTGGCCGCGTACCGGCAACCCGGCGCGATGACGCACGCCGCGGTAGCACTTGATGTCGCGCAGCCGGTTCACGTTCTGCGTGCGCTGGCGTCGAAGGTTACCTTCGACGACGTAGTTCTTTTCGACAAACGCCGCGATGCGGGCGAGTTCTTCGTCCGTCAACGTGTGCGCCTTGCGCGACTCATCCAGGTTCAGCCCGTCGCAGATCTGGTGCGCGACGGTTGAGCCGACCCCGTAGATGTATCGGAACGCAAACGGGAGCCGTTTGCCCCCGGGAATATCAACACCAAGAAGACGTGGCATGTACACCTGCTCCTGCCGGGCTCATCGCTTTCGCTACCCCGGCGTTATCATCCCTGCCGCTGCTTGTGGCGGGGGTTCTTGCTGCAAATCACGCGCACCACTCCCTTGCGGCGGATGATCTTGCAACCGTCACAGATTCGCTTGACTGAGGCCTTAACCTTCATGTTTCTGCGTCCTGGACCACATGCCTACATTCGGTAGACGATGCGCCCCTTTTCCAGGTCGTAGGGGCTGAGTTCCACTGTCACCTTGTCGCGCGGAAGGATTCGGATGTAGTGCTTCCGCATCTTGCCCGAGATGGTGCACAGTACTTTCTCACCGTTCTCAAGTTCCACGCGGAACATGGCGTTTGGCAGGCTTTCGACAACCATGCCTTCCACCCGGATAGCGTCATCCTTCGGCATAATCCTCCGTGCGACCCTCCGGCTCTAAAGCACCTTCAACAAAAGACTTGCGCAGTTGCCGGCAATACTGCACACACCGCCCGAATTCAGGGCGCGGCACACTAGCACCACACCTTGGGAAAAGCAAGCATCGGGCGTGTTTTTCAACGATTTGGCTTGACGCCCGCCCTGCTACTTGCCCAACCCCTCAACAACCCCCCGGACCTGCCGGTAAATCCCCTCAATCGAACCCTGCGCGTCAAACTCGTGCAGCAGGCTGTGGTCGCGATAGTACGGCACCAACGGGCCCGTCTGCGCGTCGTATTCTTCCAGCCGCTTCTTGACCGTCTCGGGCGTGTCGTCGGCGCGGCCTTCCTTGCGGGCGCGGCCCGCAATGCGGTCGATCACGACCTGCCGCGGCGCATCGAAACACAGCACGGCTGAAACGCCTTCCGTGCGCTCGGTCAGTGCGCGATCCAGCTCTTCGGCCTGGTTCACGGTGCGCGGGAACCCGTCGAGGATGTACCCGTTGGCGCAATCGGCGTTGGATGTTCGGTCGGCGACCAGGTCCACCACCAGCTTGTCCGGTACCAGTTTTCCCGCGTCCATGTACTCGCGGGCCTTCTTGCCGAGTTCAGTCCCGCGCTTCAGGTGGTCGCGAAAGATGTCGCCCGTGGAGATGTGCGGCAGCTTCAGGTCAGCAGCCAGCTTTGCAGCCTGCGTCCCCTTGCCGACCCCCGGGGGCCCTAGAAATACGAGGATCAACTTGCTCATCACCAACTCACGTTATTTTAGATTTTGGATTTTCGATTTTGGATTCAACACGCAACCTCACGCGTCAGCGCAATCCAAAATCCAAAATCGGCAATCCAAAATCGCTAGCGTTTGCGCTGGCCCACCATGCCGGTATATGCCTCGTAGTTGCGCTGGATCAGCGCAACCTCGACCTTCTGCACCAGGTCGAGCGCAACGTGCACCACGATCAGCAGGCTTGTCCCGCCCATGATCTGGAAGAACAAGCGATTGCTCGTCAGCGACTCGGACTCACCGAAGATGAAGATCATGACGTCCGGCAGCATCTGCGGAATCGCCGCCACCAGACACAGGAATGTCGCGCCCGCCAGTGTCATGCGACGCAGGATGTTGGAGAGGTACGTGACGGTGTCCTTGCCCGGCCTGACACCAGGAATGAACGCCCCCCACTCTTTGAAGTTCTTCGCGAGCTCGACCGGATTGAACTGCAACTGCACCCAGAAATAGGTGAAGAAGAAGATCATCGCGCAGTACGTCATCGTCCAGACGAACCCGTAGCTGCTGAACGTCGCGTTCAAGTCGGTCAATGCCGCGCCCCAGAAGCCGGGGCCGTCGACGCCGCTCTGGATGCTGCCGAACAGGATCGTCGGCAGGGTCAGCAGCGCGCTGGCGAAGATGATCGGGATGACGCCCGCCTGGTCCACACGCAGCGGGAAGGTCTGGCGCTGGCCGCCGACCACCTTGGCGCCGCGCACGTGCTTGGCGTGCTGGATGACGATTTCGCGCCGGCCCAGCGTAATCAGCACGATGCCGTAGGTGATCGCCACCAGCATGATGATCAGCGTGATCAGGCTGATGAAGGCATCGAGGCTCACCGACGGGTCGGTGTTGGCACCCAGCATCGGCTGCAGGAAGCCCAGGATCGAGTTCGGCAGCGCGGCGATGATACCCGCCATGATCAGCAAGCTGACGCCGTTGCCGATGCCGTGCTCCGTAATCTGGTCGCCAAGCCAGATCAGGAAGTACGCGCCCGCGGTCATGGTGAGCACCGCGACGGCGGTAAACACCGGCGTGCTCCATGCAATCGCTGTGGCGAGGTTGGCCTGGCTGGTGAGCAACTGGATCGTGAAGAAGGACTGCACAATACAGATCGGCATGGTCGCAAATCGCGCGTACATGCGGATGCGGCGCTGGCCGGATTGCCCTTCTTTCTGAATCTCTTCCAGCTTGGGCACTACTTTAGTGAGGAGTTGGAAAATGATCTCGGCGCTGATGTACGGCATGATGCCGAGGCTGAAGATGGTGAAGTCGGTCAGTCCGCCGGCGGAAAGCGCGTTGTAGATGCCCAGGAACCCGAACACCCAGCTGTCGCTGACTTCCTGCTGGAACTGCGCGGCGAACGCAATGTTGTCGATGCCCGGCACCGGGATGGTGCTGCCAAGGCGATACACCGCCAGGATGGCGAGGGTGAACAGAGCCTTCTTGCGAAGCTCCGGCACCTTGAAGAGGTTGGTGAACAGCTCGGTTGGCCCGGATGCCTGTGCCATGTACTGCCTCGACCCTTGACCGGCGGGTAAGCGCCGGGAAATTCCCGCTTAAGCCTGCTTGCGCTGCTTGCCGCCCTTTTTGCTTTCGTCCTTCTCGGCAGAGATCACTTCGCACTTGCCGCCCTTGCCCTCGATCTTCTCGCGGGCGGACTTGCTGAAGCGGTGCGCGCGGACGGTCAGCTTCTTTTCAAGGTCGCCGTCGCCCAGCACCTTCACGCCGTCGGCGAACTTGTTGATCAGGCCCGCCTTCAGGAACTCCTCGGGGCCGACCTTGGCGCCGTCTTCAAAGTCGTTCAACGAGCGCACGTTCAGCACCACGATTTCCTTGCTGAACAACACGTTGTTGAAACCGACCTTGGGCAGGCGGCGAACCAGCGGCATCTGGCCGCCTTCGAAGTACCACTTGTGCGAGAAACCGGTCCTGGCCGACGCGCCCTTGCCGCCGCGGCCGGCGGTGCGGCCCTTGCCGGTGCCCGGGCCGCGGCCCTTGCGGGCCATCGGCTTCTTGCGCGTGCGCGGCTTGCCCTTGAGTGTCTTGAGGTCCATTGTTCTTCCTGTTCGCTTCCCCCGCAGGGGTCACTCGGCTATCGCCTGGTTGATAACGTTCGCCCGTTTCGGGGCACACATGCTACTCGGTACCGCCCTGCTCCGCGCCGGATTCCGGCTTGGCCTGCGCTTCGCCGCCTGCATCGCCGGTGTCGGCCGACGCTTCAGCGCCGTCACGGTCGCGGCCGCGACGGCCGCCGCGTCCACCACGCCCGCCGCGGTCACCCTTCATCTTGCGGGTGTCGCGCTTGCGCGGCTTGTCGCTGTCGTCAAGGCCCACGGGCTCAAGCTTCGGGCCCTCGCGGTCGGCATGGACCGGCAGCCCGCGCAGCGTGAACACGTCGCGCTTGGAAAGCAGCTGGTCAAGCCCGTTAAGCGTGGCCTTGACCACATTCAGCGGGTTGCGGCTGCCGTATACCTTCGTCAGGACGTTGCGAATGCCAAGCTCTTCCACCACGGCGCGCACGCTGGCGCCGGCTTTGATACCGGTACCGGGTGCCGCCGGGCGCAGCATCACGCGCGCGCTGCGGTACTGCCCCCACACCGCGTACGGGATGGTGTCGCCGCGCAGCGGGTACCTGGTCAGGTTCTTGCGCGCGTCGCGGACAGCCTTTTCGATGCTGGTCGGGACTTCGCGGGCCTTGCCCTGCCCCAAGCCGACGGCGCCCTTGCGGTCGCCGACAATCACCAGCGCGGAAAAGCTGAAGCGCCTGCCGCCCTTGACCACGGCGGAGGTGCGGTTCACGCGCACTACCTTTTCTTCACCCAGCTCCAGGTCTCGAGCCGATATCCGTTGACCCATGTCCTGCCTCGCTTAGTCCGGTCCTGCCGGAATCAGAATTCCAGTCCTGCTTCACGTGCCGCGTCCGCCAGGGCCTTTACACGGCCGTGGTAGCGGAACTGCCCGCGGTCAAAAGCCACCTGCTTGATGCCCTTGGCCAGCGCCAGCTCGGCGATCTTCTTGCCGACCGACTTGGCGCCGTCCACATTGCCGCCGTCCTTGACGCCCGCGTCCTTGCCGATGCTGGTCGCGTAGGCCAGCGTCTGCTGCTTGAGGTCGTCAATGATCTGCGCGGTGATGTGCCGGTCCGAGCGGTGCACGGAAAGGCGCGGACGCGTGCCCGCCGAACGAATCCGGTTGCGGGTGCGGTACGCGCGGCTTTGCTCGCGCCGCTTTCTGGATTTGTATGCCTTCATCGCTTCATTCCTCAGTCCCGGCATTTGCCGGGGTTCGTGCGTGTCTACTTGCCGCCGACGAACGACTTGCCGGCTTTGCGGACAATGCGCTCGCCGTCGTAGCGTACGCCCTTGCCCTTGTACGGCTCGGGCTTGCGCGCGGCGTGAATGCGCGCCGCGAACTCGCCGACTGCCTGCTTGCTGATGCCCGTGATCTCAAGGCGCTGCGCGTTGGGCAGCACCGCGTTGACGCCTTCCGGCAGGTCGAAGTCAACCGTGTGGCAGTACCCGAGCTGCAGGACCAGCTTCTTGCCCTGCATGCGGCCCTGCCAACCCACACCGACGATGTCGAGGTTCTTCTGGAACCCCTTGGTCACGCCCTGGACCATGTTGGCAATCAGCGCGCGCGTGGTGCCGTGCATGGCCCGCGCGAACTTGCTGTTGTTCTTGCGCTCGACGTTGACGACGTTGTCCTTGACGTCGACCGCGACTTCCGGGCGAAGCTGCATGCTGAGCTTGCCCTTGGAGCCTTCCACGGTCAGCGTGCCGGCGGCGACGCTTGCCTTGACGCCGGACGGCAGCTTGACGGGTTGTTTGCCTACTCGCGACATAACAATTCCTCTGGGCCGGTTACCCGACCTTGCACAACACCTCGCCGCCGACCTGCTGCTTGCGGCATTCGCGGTCGCTCAGCACGCCGCGGCTTGTGGACAGGATGCAGATCCCCAACCCGCCACGTACACGCGGGATCTCGGTCGCGCTGCTGTAGACGCGGCGGCCGGGCCGCGATACGCGATCGAGGCGGTGGATCACCTGCTCGCCGTCGGGGCCGTAGCGCATCACCAGCACCAGCACCCTGGCGGGGCCTTCGCCCTCGGCGCGCACTTCCAGCACGTAGCCTTCGCGACGCAGCACGTTGGCGAGCTCATTCTTGAGTTTCGAATACGGGATGCGCACTTCATCCGCGCCGTTGCGGTTCGCGTTGCGGATGCGTGTCAGCATGTCCGAAATTGGGTCGTTCATCGACATCTGGCGTTACTCCAGCTAAGGCCGAGCCTTCCTTTAGTTACCAACTGGCCTTCTTCATGCCCGGGATCTCCCCCTTGCTGGCCAGCTCACGCAGGCAGCAGCGGCAGACTTGCAGCTTCCGGTATACCGCCCTCGGGCGGCCGCAGACCTGGCAACGGTTGCGGTGCCGCGTCGAAAACTTCGGCGGGCGCTTTGACTTCTCTACCAGGCAGGTTCTTGACACACTTACCTCCGTTACGCGGCTTGCTGGCCGCTACCCTTGCCGGGCAGCTTCTTCAGCGGCATGCCCAGGCCCATCAGCAGCGCGCGGCTGTGATCGTCGTTGCCGCCGCTGATGGTGAATGCGATGTCCATGCCCTGGATTTCCTTGATCTTGTCCAGGTCAATATCCGGGAACAGCG
>CAZNBU010000168.1:0-7184 GCA_964571035.1 uncultured Planctomycetaceae bacterium
TTGATATCCAGGGCGTGCTGAACATCGCGCCGCACCGCTACCCCTTCCTGATGGTAGACCGCGTGCTGCATCGCGACGCGACAAAGGCCATCGGCATCAAGAATGTCACGTTCAATGAGCCCTGCTTCACAGGCCACTTCCCCGAACGCCCGATTTTCCCCGGCGTGCTGATGCTTGAAGCGCTGGCGCAGCTGGGCGGCGTGCTGGTGCTTGGCCGGGAAGAAAACATCGGCAAGCTCGCGCTGTTCACAGCCGCCGACGAAGTGAAGTGGCGCAGGCAGGTAGTGCCGGGCGACCAGATCCGGCTTGAAGTCGAGCTGCTAAAAGAAAAGCGCGGCCTGTGCATCGTAAAAGGCCAGGCCACGGTAGAGGGCGAGTTGGCCTGCGAAGCAACAGTGAAGTTCATGGTGACGGGCGAGAGGCACAAGTAGCCGTCAGTTGAAGTTGGAAGTTGAAGCAAATCCTTTCCTTCACCTTCGAACTTCAACTATCAACTGCCCCACAGGTATGTCAGAAACTTGCAGGTTCTTAGCTAAACGGCTACAACATTAGGCACACGGTCGGGGGAAACTCCGTGGCACAACAGGAACGCGTCAAGATAGCGGTGATCGGCGTCGGTCACCTGGGCAAGAACCATGCCCGGGTGCTGAAGGAGCTGCCAACCGCTGAGCTTGTCGCGGTAGTCGACAGCAACGAGAAGACGGCGAACACCATCGCCGAGCGTTTTCACTGCGAGGCGCTGACCGACTACAAAGCTCTCAAAGGCCGTGTCGATGCGGTTTCCGTGGTCGTGCCGACGCGACACCACTACGAAGTTGGATCCTGGGCGCTTGAAAACGGGTTGCACACGCTGGTTGAAAAACCGATGGCGTTCACGGTGGACGAGTGCCACCGGCTTGTCGAGATCGCGCGCAAGCACAAACGCATCCTGCAGGTCGGCCACATCGAGCGGTTTAATCCCGCGCTTTCGAGCATCCGCAATGCGATCAACACCGTGGCGTTCATTGAAGCCGACCGGTTAAGCCCGTACCCGTTCCGCAGCACCGACGTCGGCGTGGTGATGGACGTGATGATCCATGACCTCGACATCATCCTGTCGATCGTGCAAAGCGAGGTGGAGGACATCCAGGCGGTCTGCACGCCTGTGCTCAGCAAACGCCACGAAGACATCGCCAGCGCCCGCATTACCTTCAAAAACGGGTGCGTCGCGAACATCACGGCAAGCCGCATCAGCGACAAGAGCGTGCGCAAGATGCGCATCTTCTGCGCTGATCGGTATCTCAACCTGGATTTCGCGGGCAAGCAGGCGTGGATCTACAGCAAGACGCCCAAGCTGGACCAGGCGGACTTTCACGTCGAGAACGTGGACATCAGCGGCATCGACGACCTGATGCAGTTCGTCTTCAACGACCTGATCCGGGTCGAGCAGGTGGTCATCGGCGAGGAAGAGCCATTAAAGGAAGAGCTGAAGCACTTCATCAACGCGATCCGAACTGGTGCCCGACCACAAGTCGGTGGTGAAGAAGGACTTGCGGCGATTCAACTGGCCCACGACATCCTGCGTAACGCCCGCGAGCACTACAACAAGCATGTGCCGGAAGAGCACCGACGCTGGTAGGCTGCGCAGCCCAACGACTGTGCCACAACTAACCCGTCAGCAGCCGCGTTACGTTTTTCGGCCATCCGGACACCGTTTCGCGTTTCCGTTTGGTGCCAATGGCAGGGCCAGGACCCGAATCGAAACGTTACCCGCTGTACCGAACTTTGTTACGTCATCGAAACCAACGTCATAAACTGCCTGTGCTGCACGATTTATGTATGTTACCCTGGTTCACAGGCCGCGGAGCGCTGAATGCCACCGATATTGGCACACGTCCTGCACCTGAGCTTATGGATTTCTTTCTGAGGCTGTT
The DNA here is from genome assembly GCA_964571035.1 of uncultured Planctomycetaceae bacterium. Taxonomy (GTDB): domain Bacteria; phylum Planctomycetota; class UBA8742; order UBA2392; family UBA2392; genus JADJRK01. The sequence goes on from CAZNBU010000168.1 coordinate 1,914, forward strand.
CGAGGAGTTCAACCAATGCGCAACTTTCTCGTAGCTCTTGCGGTCTTCGGGTTGATGGGGTTCGCCGCCAACGTGTCGGCGCAAACCACCCAGCCACCGAAGGCTGAGATCAAGAGCCCGGACAACAACGACATCAACCGTGAAAAGACACATGACCGTCCCACCGGTAATGTCGTCCTGAAGGTACCGGCCCCGGCCAACCCGCCGGCCAACCCGCCGGAGCCGAGCCCTGCCCCGCCGCCGTCGACCCCGACGCCGCCGAGCGAAGGCGAAGACATTCCGCCCAGCGAAACCCCGCCGGATGGTCCCCCGGCTGAAGAGCCGCCGACCTACTACGGCGAGCCTGTTTCCGGCAAGTTTGCATTCGTGCTGGACGCCTCGGGCTCGATGTCCGGCAGCAAGATGGCTGCCCTTCGCTCCGAGACCACCAGCGTGATCAACTCGCTGGTTGAAGAAGACGAGCTTGACTGCGTTGCCTACGGCGACCAGTTCGGCGCCGGCCAGCAGTACAGCAAGTACCTCTGGCAGGGCCTGCTTCCCGCAACCGACGGCAACAAGAGCGCGGCAGCGAACTGGGTCAACGGCCCGTCGCTGAACCCGGGCGGCGGCACCCCGAGCTACCCGGCCCTCAAGAAGGCGTGCTTGGTGTACCCGTCCGACCTGACCAAGATGTTCTTTGTGACTGACGGCTACCCCAACACCGGCGGCAACTCCGGCCAGATCCTGGCGGACTTCCCGGGTTGGTGGAGCAAGTTCGAAGAGACTGAGCTGGTGTGCGTGTGCATCGGCGGCGGTGGTGCGAGTTTCATGCAGCAGCTTGCAGCGCTGGCCGGCGGCACCTACGTCGCAGCGTAAAGCCTGAAAGCGACCGACAGCGCCTGTCGGAAAGCTTGGAGGAGGGGGAGCCGAAAGGCTCCCCCGAGGCATTTAATGCGCCCATGCACGGCCCGCAGCGGGACCCACATGTCCGGGCGCTACGGTGACGCAGCGTAGCAGAAACGTACCGCGCTTCCGTACCCGCCCCGCAACCCTTGATTGAAGCCTGTTCCGGGCATCCCGAACCACGCCGCATTTGGCACGTGCCGCGCTTCCCTACCCGCCGGAGGAAGGACCCTTTTTTCGGCACATTTCTGGAGGACACGTCATGCGCTTCATTGCAGCAGTGGCGGCGTTCGCGCTGGTGGCTTGCTTGGGTGGGATTGCAGTTGCCCAACAGTCAGGCAAAGCCTCAATCACCAGCCCGGACACGCACAAAGACAAGACCCACGACAGGCCGATGGGCAACCCGGTGCTCAAAGTACCTGGCCCGGCTGGCGGGACGCCGGGCGGCGAAGGCGGCACGTCGCCACCGGTCATCATCGACACGCCACCCGCAGAAGGCGAAGACATCCCGCCCACCGAGATGCCGCCCGACGGCCCACCGGCCGAAGAGCCGCCGCCCTACTACGGCGAGCCGGTAAGCGGCAAGTTCGTCTTCGTCCTGGACGCCAGCGGCAGCATGGCCGGCAGCAAGGTCGCGTCCCTGCGCGCCGAGACCACCGGCGTCATCAACTTGCTGGTGGAAGATGACGAGCTTGACTGCGTCGCCTACGGCGACCAGTTCGGCGCCGGCGCATCCTACAGCAAGTACCTGTGGGAAGGCCTGCTTCCGGCAACCGACGGCAACAAGAGCGCGGCCGCGAACTGGGTAAACGGCCCAGCCCTCAACCCGGGCGGCGGCACCCCCACTTATGCGGCGCTCAAGAAGGCTTGCGTGACGTACCCGAGCGACCTTAACAAGATGTTCCTGGTCACGGACGGCTACCCCAACACCAGCGGGTCGGCGCAGCAGATTCTCGCCGACTTTCCGGGATGGTGGACCAAGTTTGACGACTGCGAGCTGGTGTGCATCTGCATCGGCGGCGGCGGCGCAAGCTTCATGCAGTCGCTCGCATCGGTGGCAGGCGGCACCTATGTAGCGGCTTAGCCAATGGTGGGCGGCTACGTTGCCCGCGATAACAGTTGCACGGGGGCGACCCAAGGGTCGCCCCCACTTGCTGGCAAACCAGCGCCTGTATGCCACAATAGGCCCATGCCCCGCGACCCGCATAACTTCAACCCGCAACGGCGCCGCTTCATGGCCGGCGGGGTGGTCGCGGGCGCCACCCTGCTGGCGGGTTGTGGCAAGGACGCCACGGGCGACAAACCCGGCAACACCGCTCAGCCCGCCACCCCGCGCGAGTTCAAGCGCGGCAACCTCGGCACGATCATCGGCGGCGGCCAGATGAAGTCGACTGACGGCGACGTGCAGTTCTTCGTCGGTATGGTGGATCTCGATGCCGATGCACCCAAGGCGCAGGTCATTGAAAACATCGGGTTCCTGGGGCACGGGTTCTCCCCCAACCCGATCAAACCCGGCACAGCCGTGGTCTGCGAAAAGCACGGCCCCGGGTGCTGCGAGATCGACCTGGTCAAGCGCAAGGTGCTGCGCCGCATCAAGACCGTGCTCGGCCGCGAGTTCTACGGCCACGGCGCGTTCACACCCGACGGCAAGACGTTCTACGCCACTGAAGCCAACACCGGCGACAACAGCTACGACGGAGTGCTGGCGGTGCGCGACGGCGAAAGCTTCGAGCTGCGCCCCGAGAAGTTCCCGACCCACGGTGTCGCGCCACACGACTGCATCCTGGTGGACAGCGGCGACACGCTGGTGATCACCAATGGCGGCGGCCCGGTGGACAACCCCGACGAGCCCGCGGGCATCGCCTACGTGAACGTGAAAACCGGCGAGGCGCGCCGCAAGCTGAAGTTCAGCGACAGCAAGATCAACGCCGGCCACATCGCCATCACCGGCAAAGGCGAGCTGGTGTGCGTTTCGGCGCCGCGCGACGGCATCCCGCAGCACAAGGACGGCGCGCCGAACCCGGAGTGGCGCGGCGCGATCACCTTCTACGACCCGCACAAAGACCGGCTGGTAACCGCGGACGACCCGATCCGCGCCAGGATGCGCGGCGAAACGCTAAGTGTCGCGATCCATGAGCCGAGCATGATTGTGGCTGCCACCAACCCGTCGGGCGACCTGATCACCTTCTGGGACTTCCACACCGGCAAGCTAGTCCACCACATCGAAAGCGAGTTCAAGTGGCCGCGCGGCATCAGCCTGACGCTCGACGGCAACTACTTCGCCGTGACGTACGACGAGCAGACCCACCTGCAACTGATCGATGCTGAAACGTTCAAACCGATCAGCGCGCCGAAGGTCGAAATGAGCTACATCTCGGGCAGCCACAACATCGCCTACGACCTGTAATGTCGCCGTTTTTCACGCAACATTGACAAAACGCGCTTTTGCGCGCGACCCGCCCCGTCAATCCGGGCGCATCCGTTTGCCGCCCCATACCCCCCGTGGTACAAACATCCCATGGCCCGAAATCAACCCAAGCCTGCCGATGAGGGCGCCATCCTGCGTGAAATCGCCACCCGCAAGATCGAGGCGGAACGGGTCAAGGTTCAGCAGCTCAGCGAGGAAAACGTCAAGCTCCGCACCATGGCCGCGGAGTTGCAGAAGAAGATCAGCGTCGCCAACGCGCGCGTAGCCGAGCTTGAAAAGCGCGGGCGCATGAGCCTCAACGACGCGCAAAAGGCCCACCAGCAGGAACTGCGCGGCGAAAAGGACAACCTGCAGGCGGAGCTGAAGGACCTCAAAGAGCGGCACCAGATCGAGATCCAGAAAGAACGCGACCGCTGGGAAAAGCGCCTCGCCGACTTGGAGCTGCGCCATTCCAAAGACGTTGAGCGCCTGCAACAGAAGGGCGAGCGCGAGATCGAAAAGCTCTCCGGCACCGCCGAAACCATCGAGCAGCAGCTCGCCGACATGCAGGCGATGCTCGAGCAGGAAAAGAAAGCCCGGCAGGATGCGGAAGGCCGCCTGCGCGGGCTAGACCAGACCGCCAAGCGCATCGGCGTGCGCACCGGCCAGATCACAGGCTACGAAGTCGAAACGCCCGAAGAGCTGCTGGACGTGCTGGGCGAGCTGGACGCCGAGCTGCCGCTGAAGGTCCTGCGCAACAGCATGCGCCAGTTGCGCGGCGCAGCCGCCAACGTCGAGCGCGTGTTCGCCCGCGCCGTCAAGTCTGACGAAGCCCGCGCCGAGTTGCAGGAAGCCGGCGCGCAGTTTGCCGACGCGCGCCTGATGCCCGACACCGAAGAACTGCCGCCCGCGGTCGCGATGCTGGTCGAAGAGGCGTTCACCATCGTCAGCGAGGAAGTATCTGAGCGCATCAAGGGCCGCCACCACTCCGCGCTGATCGGCGCCATGGCCAACGAGCTCGTGCGGGTGCTGCGCAACCAGCGCGAGCGGCTGGACCAGTTGCAGCGGCTTGTCGAGATCGCCGAAGGAACCGAGCTCGCCACCAGCGCCCGGTTGTTCCTCAAGGGCGCCACCTCGCACCAGCAGGAGATTGCAGCCGCGCGCCTGTTGCAGGACGAGCTCAAGCAGGTGCAGGCGCAGGCCCGCGAGCACAAGGGCAAGGTCAAGAAGCTGTATGCAGTCGCCGAAACCGGCATGGCCGGCGAATGGGCCCTGAACGCCTTGCAGGCGATCGCTTCGTTGCAGCAGTTGCCGCCACCCGACCGGCAAGCCATCCGCCGCCCGCTGTACAACCGCGTGGTCGAAAGCGCCAAGCTGGTGCAGGAGCGCATCGACGCCGCACTGAACCTCGGCGCCGAAGCCGAAGCCGGCCTGCGCGAAGCCGACGAAGTCTTCTCCGGCATGGAGGGCCTGGTCGCCAGCCTCAACGAGCTGGTGATCGCCGCCCGCAGGCAGATCATGAGCAAGGTTGAGGGCGAGCAGGACGTGCGCCTGCGCCTCGATGCCGCGCGCACCGCGATGATTGAGCTGGGCAAGCGCGGCCAGCGCGCCGTCGGGATTTTCAACGAGTCGCTCAAGGCCGTGGAAATGCTGCTAAGCCAGTGGCGCGCCACCTACCAGGCATTCTCGGGCCTGTCGCGCGACGTGGACCGCATCGAAGCCAGCATCGACGGCGCCATGCTCGATATCAATCAGCCGCTGGAAAGCGAAAGCGGCAAGCGGCTTTTCCAGATCATTCACGACCTGTCGTCGCACCTGCCGGAGTTCCGCAGCCTCGCGATCCTGCGCCAGCGCATGTTCTTCCACCTCGAGAACCCGCGCCAGAAGCTGTGGGAGCTCAAGCAGGTGCGCGAAACCGCGGGCCGCGTGCTGCGCGCCGTGCGCGAGGCGGAAGCGCGCGAACACACCCGAAACTACCAGCT
>CAZNBU010000169.1:0-3895 GCA_964571035.1 uncultured Planctomycetaceae bacterium
CGCGTCGGCCCCGTCCACGATGCCGTTGTTGTTCAGATCGGTGTACACGCGCACGAGGCTGTCGGCTTCGGCGGTGCCCTGGATGTCGTAGGTGGCCCCCACCAGCGACACGACAGCCGCGGGGTCGGTGATCACCGGCGGCGCCGGTGGGGTCGAGTCCTCGGTGATCGTCGGTACATCCACCGGGTCCGACTCGCTGCTGGGCGCCGCTTCCGCGGTGACCAGGAAGTTGTTGTCCGCATCCTGCGCCAGGGGCACGCTTACGCTGTAGGCGGTCGCGCCGCCAGTAAGCTGGTGGGTGCCCATCACCACGTCAGCGCCGTCGATGACGCCGTTGTTGTTGTCATCCGAGTAGACGCGCACCAGCGCGTCGGCTGTTGCCGTGCCGTCGATGTTGGTATTGGCCGCATCGACAATGATCGGCCCGGATGGAACCGATACGGTCGGGGGCGGTGTGCCAAGCGTGGAGCCGTGTTCCATGGCGCCGATATCAACGCCGCCGCCGTCATCGCGGTTGTACCCGCGCTGGTCTTGAATCAGGCCCAGCGGATTCGACCCGGCATCACGCGCCGGGCTGGCTGCGGCGATGTCATGAGTGTCAGTCGGGCCGCCGTTGTTCTGCAAAGGCCCAAGCGAGGGGTCCTGCCCGATCACGTTCGCGCCAGTCCCCGGGGTCACGGTGCCGGTAGGCGCGGATTCAAACAGGCTCGCGCCGGCTGTAATGTTGCCGGCGAAGTCCGCCCCGGTGTCTGCAGTGCCGTCGGCAAAGATCGTGCTGTCAGCGAACAAGGTTCCACCGCTCTGCGATGCACCACCACCGAGACCGGCACCGCCGGCTCCCGCTACGCCTGCTACGCCGCCAACACCGATGGTTCCAGCCGGGCCCGCCGCGCCGCCGGCGCCGCCCGTGCTCACGCCACCCGCGATCGTGCTGTTCGAAATAGTGATCACGCCGCCACCGGCGTAGATGCCACCGCCGCTGCCCTCACCGCCATCACCGCCGTCGCCGCCATCGCCGTTAGTGGCGAATGTCGGGCTGTATCCGGTACCACCCTCACCGCCCGCGCCACCATCACCGCCGCTGGTCGTATTGCCTGAAACCGTCGAATTGACGATGTCGCTTGTGCCGCCGGAAATGAAAATGCCCCCGCCGTGTGCTATGCCGCCTCCCCCGCCCTGGCCGCCTTCACCGCCTGCGCTGGCAGTGATACCGCCGCCGATGCCGCCGCCACCGCCCGTTCCGCCGTTCACGGCGTTTGCCGCCAACGTTGAGGCTATGATCGACAGCGTCCCGGAGCCGCCGAAGCTGATGCCGCCGCCGTTTGCCGACCCGGCGGTACCACCGCTGCCTGCGTTGCCGGCTGCCGTGTATCCGCCGCCGCCATCGCCGCCGTCTCCACCATCGCCACTGGCCGCTACGTTGTTCGACATGCTGCTTTGCGTGATTGAAAGTGATCCGGCGTTCACATGCACCCCGGCCCCGTGGGCAGCGCCCCCAGTGCCGCCGGCGCCGCCGACGCCGCCGATCGCCGTGTTGGTCGCATCACCACCTTGCCCGCCAGCGCCGCCGGCACCACCGTTGCACGTATTGTTACTTACCGTCGACAGTTCGAGCGACGCGGTTCCGCCGGCAACGTAGATCCCGCCGCCACCAGCCTCGGCACCACTTGAGCCAGCCGCCCCGGCAGCACCGATGACAGAACTGCTCAGGCTGATGCCCGCATCGCCACCACTGCCGCCCGATCCTGCGTTTGCCGCATTGTTTGAGATTGTCGAGTTGGCAATCTGTACCGTGCCTCCCGCGACATACAAGCCGCCGCCGTGCGCCGCAGCGCCGGCCGTCCCGGGCATGCCCGGCGCGCTGACGGCTCCGTTGGCGCCGTTTGCCCCGCCCGCGCCGATCGCGATGTTTCCGTCAAGCGTCACGCCGTCCAGGGTGAGATTGCCCGATTGCAGCAGGATTCCGCCGCCGTGACCCTGCCCAGCGGTTGTGCCGTCGTCAGAAGCACGCCCGGCCTGGATCGTGATTCCTTCAATCGTCACGGTGACGCCGCTTCCCGCATTGATGTGGAAGACGCGATCGGTATCACCACCATCGATAGTGACCGTCGCGCCGACAGCAGGGCGAATCACTAGATCGCCGGTCGCCTTTGTGATGTCCAGGTCGCCGCTGGCGTTGGCGTTGTCCAGCGCCGCGCCGGAAAGTGCATAGACGCCTGTGGCCAGCACGATCTCATCGCTGGTCGCGCTCGCGTTGGCATTGTCGATGGCCGTGCGCAACGTTGCAACGTCCGTTGCGTTGAATGTCGCCGCGCTGATGCCTTGCCCGGCTGCCGCGGCTAGCCAGAACGGCGCGGACGCGACCAAGGCCCGCCGTACATCCAAGTTCGAATAGAATGAATTCCTGCGCTTGCGGTTCGACATGATCCCCCCACGGGACAACCGACAATGAAGATGATTGTTTGCAGTATCTACCGGAGTCTAGCAACACGTCCTTGCGATAGGGAAGATGTTCTACAAGAAATAATTCGGCGGCCGCTAACCCAATCGGCCGCCCCTATTTCCTTATGAGTGGCTGCATTACAGACTGCCGCGATGGCGAGTGCTTCTGAGACTTTGGCGCAGGGTATGGCGCTGCATCGTGGTGGGCGGCTTCAGGAGGCTGAGCGGGCTTATGCGCTTGTGCCTCTGGACGCGCCGGAGTTTGTGGATGCGGTGCACCTTTCCGGCGTGATCGCTTTGCAGCGCGGCGATGCGGGGCGCGCGATTGAGTTGATCACGCGCGCTGTTCAGCAGCGGCCCAACGTGCCGGCGATGCACTCGAACCTGGCCGAGGCGTACCGCGCCACCGGCAAGTTCGGCGACGCCGTGGCGCACTGCCGCGCGGCGCTGAACCTGGACGCGAACTATCACGCCTGCCGGTTGAACCTTTCGCTTGCGCTCGCGGCACAGGGCAAGACCGCCGACGCCGAAGCCGAGCTTGCCAAGGTGCTGAAAGCCGAGCCCTCCAACGGGCTGGCCTGGACCAACCTTGCCACCATCCTGCGCAAAGCCGGGCGCGGCGACGAGGCGCTGGGTGCCGCGCGCAAGGCCGCCCAGCTTGAACCCGCGAACGCCGAGTTTCTCAGCAACCTCGGGCAGATGCTGGTCGAGGACGGCGACCTTGAGGAGGCGCTGCAACGCCTCGAGAACGCGGTAAAGATCGCGCCCCACCTACCCGCCGCGCGCAATAACCTTGGCAACGCGCTGCGCGAGCTGGGGCGCCTGGACGAAGCCGAAGCGCACTACAACGAAGCCTTGAAGCGCGACCCGCGGCTGGCGATCACGCACAACAACCTTGGGCAGCTGAACCAGGAGCGCGGCAACTATCCCGAGGCTTTCCGCTGGTACGAGCAGTCGCTCAAGCTCGATCCGCGCGCAGCCAAGACCGCGAGCAACTACGCGAGCGCGCTGTTCGAAGTCGAGCGACACGCGGAGGCCGAGAACCTGTTTGCGCAAGCAGCAGCCGTTGACCCCGGTTGCGCGGAAGCCCACGTAGGCATGGGCGGGCAGGCGCAGCGCCGGGCGGAGACCACCGCCGCGCTGGCGCACTACGAGCGCGCGGAGAAAGCCAACCCAAAGCTGCCCGCTGTGCATCTGGGCCGCGCGTCGGTGCTGTCGCATCTTGGCCGCTTTGACGAAGCGCAGCAGAGCCTGCGGCGGGCCTTGCGCACGGACCCGCATACGGTCGGCGCGTACGAGCAACTGGTCGCGATCCTGCGCGGCAAGCTTGATGCGGAAGACGTTGCGGCGATGCAGAACGCGCTGAAGCTGCCGCGCGTGCGTGACGCCGGGAGGATGAGCCTGCACTTCGGGTTGGGCAGCTACTTCGACGCCGTCGGTGAGTACGAGCAAG
>CAZNBU010000169.1:3905-7170 GCA_964571035.1 uncultured Planctomycetaceae bacterium
CGGGCTGTTCTACAACGCCGACGAGCACACCCAGTTCGTCGATCGCGTGATCGCAGCCTTCGACAAGCAGCATTTCGAGCGCACCGCCGGATGGGGCCTCGAGACCGACGTGCCCGTGTTCGTGCTGGGCCTACCGCGGTCGGGCACCACGCTGATCGAGCAGGTGCTGGCTTCAACCTCGCGCGTGCACGGCGCGGACGAGCTGCGGCTTGCACGCGAATCGTTGGGCGCGCTGCCCAAGGCGGTCGGCGCGGACGTAAGCAACACTGACGCGGTGCCGCTGTTGACGCGCGAAGCCGTGCAAACGGTCGCCACGCGCCACCTGTCTGAGCTGCGCAAGCACAGCGACAGCGCCGAGCGCATCATCGACAAGATGCCGGAAAACTACCTACACATCGGGTTGATCCTGACGCTGTTCCCGAACGCGAAGATCATCCACATACAGCGTGACCTGCGCGATATCGGTACAAGCTGCTGGAGCATCCACTTCGGGCAGATTCGCTGGGCGAACCGCCTTGAGGACATTGCCAGCCACTTCCGGAACTATCGGCGCATCATGGCGCACTGGCGCGACGTGCTGCCGGGCCGGTTCATTGAGGTGCGCTACGAAACGATGACGGAAGACCTGGCGCCGCAAGCGCGTCGCATGCTGCAGTTCTGCGGCCTGGACTGGGACGAGCGCGTGCTCGAATTTCACAAGACCGAGCGCACGGTACGCACCGCCAGCGTCGCGCAGGTGCGCCAGCCGCTGTACAAGAAGTCGGTCGAGCGCTGGCGAAACTACGAGCCGTGGCTCGGCGAGTGGTACGCACAACTCGACGCCCTGCAGCGCGCAGGCGGCGAACTGCAGCCTCGCACAAAGAATACAACTCATCCGCGGTGAACGGTGGCGGCGGGCAGGCTTATGCGGAAGGTGCTGCCTTTGCCCTCTTCGCTTTCGGCCTCTACCTTGCCGCCGTGCTTGAGCGCCACGTGCTTTACGATGGCCAACCCCAGCCCGGTGCCGCCGAGCGCGCGGCTTCTGGCCTTGTCCACACGGTAGAAACGCTCGAACACTCGCGGCAGCGCGTCTTCGGGGATGCCGACGCCGGTGTCCTTGACCTCTACCAGCAGGCCGTGTTCGTTGTGGCCGACGGTCACATCCACCTTGCCGCCGGGGTGCGTGTAGCTGATGGCGTTGACGATCAGGTTGTCTACCGCCTCTGTCATGTCCTCTTCGTTGACCAGCGCGATCGCCGGCTGCTTCGGCGCGTGCAGCGTCAGCTTCAGCCCCTTCTGCTCGGCGGCTTCGCTGTGCTGCTTCACGCAGTGTTCCACCAGCTCAAGCAGGTCAAGCTGCTTGCGCGACTCGTCGCCCGTGCCGCTTTCCAGCCGCGACAGGTTCAGGATATCGCTGACCAGCTTGCTCAGGCGTGTGGCGTTGACGTGAATCTTCTCCAGGAACGGCCTGCGCACGCTTTCGTCTTCTGCGGCTCCGTCGAGCAGCGTCTCGACGTAGGCGCTGATGCTGGTCAGTGGCGTCTTCAGCTCATGGCTGACGTTGGCGACGAAATCCTGGCGCATCTCCAGCAGCTTCTGGTCTTCGGTCGCGTCGCTGATCAGCAGCACCGCGTGCCGCTCGTCTTTGCCGGTGCCGAACAGCGGCGTCGCCACAAATGCCAGCACGCGGCGCTGCGCGTGGGTGCGGTCTTCCACCCAGATGCGGCGCGGCTCAGTGATGTTGGGCAGGCTTGCAAGCAGCTCGTCCACTTCCGGCAGGCGGATGATCTCCCACAAATGCCGACCGGCCAGGTTGCCGTCCTTGGTTTCGAGCATCGATGAAGCCGCGCGGTTGGCCAGCGTCACCACGCCCTCCTGGTCGATCAGCAGCAGCCCTTCCGCCATGTTGTCCATGATCGCGGAGAGTTCGCGCCGGTTGGCTTCGATCTGGCCGACGCGGGTGCGCAGCTCGCGGCTCATGGTGTTGAAGGCATCCACCAGGTCGCCGAATTCGTCGCGGCGCTGGATCTCGATCTTGGCGTCCAGGTTGCCGCGCGCGATCTCCTGCGCCGCGCTGCGCATGGCTTCGACGGGGCGGACAATGAAGCGCGCGACCAGAAAGCTCAGGATCATGCCGGCGACAAACAGCACGGCGACGGTCACCAGGATCGTCTGTTCCGCCACGCGCAGACGCCCCTCCACCTGGGTGGCCTGCACAGCCACGCGCACGATGTTGCGGTCGTTGCCTGGGTAGATGGCGACATACAGGTACTCGGCATTGCGGGTGCTGCTGTGTCGGGTGGCCCCGCCGACGCCACGCTGCAGGGCCTCTTTCACTTCGGGCCGATCGCCGTGGTTGTCCATCGATTGGGGCATGGCCTCGGAGTCGGCCAGCACTTCGCCGTCGACGGCGATCACGGTAACGCGCGCGCCCGCGGCATCGGCTAGGCGCTGGATCTGATCCTGCATCGGAAGCTGCGACTGCTGCAGGGCATCATCGATGAGCTGTGCGCGTCGCTCGAGGTCGCGCGTGGCTTCCTGTAGCAGGTCGGCTTTGAGCTTGACGTTGAGGTATGTTCCCGCGCCTACAAGAAACAACACGACAGCAATCGCGTTGACCGCGAAAAGCCGCCACAGAAGGCGGGAACGCCAGACGCTAGGTTTCTTCAAATCGGTAGCCCACTCCGCGTACGGTGACAATATAGCTTCCGTACTTGCCGAGCTTCTTGCGCAGCGCCGCGACGTGCACGTCGATGTTGCGCGCCGTGACAAAGACGTCGGGCCCCACTACCGCGTCCAGCAACTGGTCGCGGGTGAAGACTCGGCCCTTCTTCTTTATCAGAAAGCTCAGGAGTTTGAACTCCGACAGGGTGAGCTCAATGATGTTTTCGGCGATGCGCGCCTGGTGCTTGCGAAGGTCGATGGTGATCGGGCCGCACTTCAGGACGTCGTTCTCGCCCTCTTCTTCGCGATGCTCCACGCGCCGCAGCACCGCCTTGATGCGGGCCATCAGCTCGGTGGTGCTGAACGGCTTGACGATGTAGTCGTCCGCGCCGAGCGTCAGGCCAACCACCACGTCGGCTTCTGTCCCCTTGGCAGTCAGCATGATGACCAGCAGGTCGCGGGTGCGCGGGTCTTCGCGCAGTTTCCGGCAGACTTCAAGCCCGTCGATGCCGGGCAGCATCAGGTCCAGCAGCACAAGGTCGGGCAGGGTGTCGCGCGCGGCTTGCAGGCCGTCTTCGCCGCTGCCGGCGGTTGCGACCTGGTAGTGGTTCTTCTCAAGGTT
>CAZNBU010000170.1:0-7160 GCA_964571035.1 uncultured Planctomycetaceae bacterium
GAACTTCCTGCGCCACGCCGGCTATGCACTACACTGATTCAGAAACTGCTCTAGACCTTTGACCTTAAACCGACTGCCAAGCGTGGGTTGGATTCTGCAAACCAGCGCTGAACACCCACCTGGTTTCACTCCAGCACGCCGATCAGCCACAGCGCCCACTCCAGCGTGGCAAGGCCGAGCGCGATCCACAGCAGCAGTGCCGGAAGCAGATCGCGCCAGTCAGCTTCGCGCTCGGGCGGGCTGAAGGCGGAGGGGTCGATCGCCGAAGTTTCGGTGAACGGCACCCATTGCTCTTCGGGATTGGTCCAGAGGATCTGCGTGCGGCCGATGACGCGGCCTTCGTGAACGACTTCCCATGTGCCGGGCTCACTGGGCACGGTCCACATCGCCGTGCTGTCGGCGCTTGGGGTGATGGTCGCCCCGGCCGCTGTGTAGCTGCCGGGCCAGCTTCCTCCGGCTGCCGGCTGCACCACGGATGTGCCGGGCAGGCGCAACTGCACCTGCTCGCCGGCTGCGACCAGTGGCGGAACGGGCGGCGGCTCGCGCTTCTGGATGGCGTCGATCCAGCGCAGCAACAGCAGCGGGCCTTCGCTGCCGACGAACAGTGTGCTCTTGTGCGGCACGAACCCGCAGTACAGCACCTCGGTGTCGCCGCGGGTGACACCCACCAGCACGTGGCCGTCCACGTCACGCTCCAGCGGCGTCAGCGCTGAGTCCACCAGCGGTACCGCTTCTTCGGCTTCGACGAACGCGAGGTTGGGCACTTCAAACCCGACGTCGATGCCTTCGGGCCGCGCGCGGATGTTTGGCAGCACGCGGATGGGCGCGCCGGTTCGGCCGTACTCGCCTGCGACGCCAAACAGCAGCAGCGCGCTTGCGTGGTACGTCTGCGGCAACACCCGGTCTGCCACCAGCAGGTCGCAATCGACGGCGGCGCCCGGCACCGGCGTTGTGACAACCTCGCGGCCGGGCAGCAGCAGGTTGAGCACGGCGATGATCCGGTCGTTCGGCTCGCCGTCTTCAGCCGGGTAACACAGCGTTACGCGCTTGATGGCTGACTCGTAGAGCGCAAAGGAAACGTCGTCGTCCTCGGAGAGCGCGTCCCCGGCGCCCGACGAAACAACGATCCGGCCGCTGACTGAATCCGGAAGCTCGATGCGTTTGCCGACTTCGGCACCGCCTTGGAGCAGGAACGTCGCGTCCGATCCATCCAGCGTCTCTGCTTCCACAACCCCGCCGTGGCGCTCGCCGGGCGCGGGCGGCGTGTAGTGCGCCGATACGATGGCGTTGTTGGCGGACTTGCCGCCGAAGGTTTCAACCACGACCGGGACGTCGCCCAAACGCATCGTCGGGTGAAACGCGGCAATGCGGCCGCTCGCTTCGGGTCTGCCGGGCAACTCCGGCGGCGTGTCGCCGAGCCAGATCACCAGCTTCCGCGGCGCGGGAACCGTCGGCATGTCCGGTGGCGGCGCGAGCGAGCCCACAGCGTCGTCCAGCGCGCGCAAGTCCTGACGCGCAAAGTCCGTCGGTGGGGCGCTACCCGGCTCGCCGTTGCGGCGCATCCACGGGCCGAGCAGCGGCGCACCGTCCTTGAACCATGCGAGAAGCGCACGGTCGTTCTCACCCAGCGCCGCCAGCAACTCAGCCGCCCGGGTTTGCGCAAGTTCGCGCCGCGTATCTTCGCCGGCCTGCGCGCGCATGCTGGCGCTGTTGTCGAGCACGATCACAACCAGCAACGGCGCCGGGTGCTCCGACTGCGGGCGCTGCACGCCCGCGGCAAACAGCGCGACCGCCGACAGCAGCAACGTCGCCACCAGCAGCGTAAGCACCGTGCGCAGAATGCGCTTCCAAGCCGGCGGCAGCATGCGCTTCGCCACGCGGTGCCACACGGCTGCGTGCGTCACACGTTTGCGCGCATAGCGGCGCGCGATCCACCACGCGACGTAGAACACCGCCAGCAGGGTGAACACCCACAACCATTGCTCGCGGGCAAACTCCAGCATCAAGGCAGAATAGCAGAGATGGGTATCGGGAGGTGTGGCTACGCGGGTTTGCGTTTGCGCTTTGCACGCCGCTCAGCGGCAGCCTTCATGCGGCGGATCTCGCGATCAGCTTCCGCGTCAAGACGGTCGCTTTCTTCGGGTGACAGGCTGGCGAAGTAACGAAGCATGTCCGCCTTCTCTTCAAAGACATCCATGTCATCGCCGCCCCAACCGTCTTGCTGTGCGGCGGCCTTTTTGCGCTTACGGGCCTTGCTTGTCTTTGCCTTCAAATGTGCCTCCTATGTACTCTGCCGGCGTCATTATGTTACCAAGTTCGCCGCTCCGGCGCAGGTCCAGCAGGTGCTTGTCCCAAGTCAGAAGCACGGCGTCAGCCTTTCGCGCACAGGCAACCTGTCGCGCGTCCTCGACGCCCGCCCCTGCCCGAATTGCCTTGATCCAGTACCGTTCCGTCTCAATGGAACGCGCAACAACCAGTTGTGCCCCCTGAACGATGTTGCGCATGCACGCCCTGCGGGCCATGTTACGGTACTTTCGCAACTCACGAAAATGCGCGTGTCCTGCGACCTGCCGTAGCAACCCACTCTCGATCCCGGTGCGAACTGCTGCCATCGCGTCGCGCTCGCTGACGGAAGGTGCGGATGCGCCGCACATTGCGCTCAGGATCATCATGTCGAGGTAGATGAGGTCAGCCTTTGTCATGCACGCGTTCCCCTACGGCTTCACGATGCCGGCGCGCACGAGGTCAACGACCAGGGGCTCGATGGGGTCGGCGCTGTCCAGCTCGATCAGCGCGGCGCCCAG
This sequence comes from uncultured Planctomycetaceae bacterium, assembly GCA_964571035.1. GTDB lineage: Bacteria > Planctomycetota > UBA8742 > UBA2392 > UBA2392 > JADJRK01. The sequence goes on from CAZNBU010000170.1 coordinate 2,805, forward strand.
GGCGTGCACAGCACGGCGGGTGCCTTCGCGCCATGCGCTCAACTCTTCGCGGTAGGCTGCCAGCACTCGGTCATCGACGCGCAGCTTGAGCTCGCTGCCGCCAATCGGTTGCAGGCGGGTAAACCCGTTCAGTTGCGGGTTCAACTCTTCGGCTGCATGGATCGCCACGGCGACGGCGCGGGCGCCGCTGCGGCGCGCTTCCTTGAGCATGGCGAGCGGGGCTTCGCGCTGCTGGAAATCGCTCACGACGACAAGCACGCTGTCGCGCCCGCGCGTTTCGAACATCGCCCGCGCGGCGGCGTTCGGCGCAGCCCCGGAGACCGTGAGCGCGCCCAGATACTCCAGCAGGCGCGCTTCGCCCGCGCCATCGAACACTTCGGCGCGCGCGTCGGACAGGCGCGACACCAGCACGCGCTCAGCCCCGGACAGCGCGATCATGCCGACGGCGGCCAGCACCCTGCGCGCGCCGGCCCACTTGTTGTGCGCGCCGAAGTCCATGGTCGGTGCGTCGTCGCCCACCAGCAGCACGCGCAACTGGCCCGGCTGTTCGAAGAGTTTCAGGAAGAGTTGTCCAAGGCGGCCGTAGACGTTCCAGTCCACGCGCCGCAGGTCGTCGCCGTGGGCGTAAGGCCGGTGCGCGCCGAACTCCTGGCCGGCGCCAAACTGCCGCGAAAGCCGCTCGCCGCGGGCACCACCGCGCTGCACACGACCAGCCGCCATACGCAAGTTGCGCAGCCGGGTAAGAGTCGCTTCATCAAACAGGGATTCGGCCATGAATTGGAACCACGGGTGAACACAGGTAAACACAGGCGACGAGACGAACGGATAAACCACGAAGGCGCGACAACTCAGAACAGATTGCGGGGATGGGGCCGGCGTCTTGGCAGTTGCTGTTCAAATCCGTGTTTATCCGTGTTCACCCGTGGTTAACCTGATTGGCCGCGCAAGCGCTCAAGTTCGCGTTCCCGCTTGCGCGCGCTCAAGGCCTGCATCACAACAAACAGAAGCAGCATCCCCCACACCGCACTGTTGGCGATCCAAAGGCTGCGCAGCGAGCCCTCATAGCTCTCCTTCTCCTGCGCAAGACGCTTTTCCAGCGCAACGCGGTACTCTGCCTCAAGTTGCTTCCGCAATTCAGCTTCGCTCACGGAGGCAGGCACATCCTCGTTCACAGGCTTGAGCGAATCCGCCTTGCTGTCGGCAAACGCCGGCAATACCAAAGCGACCACCAGAAGGCAGGCCGCCGCAATCCGCAATCCGCAATCCGCAATTCGCAATTTCACGCCGCCCTCTCCTGCGCTATCCGCTGCCCGATCCGGTTCGAGTAGTACCTCAGCGCCACCAGGCTGATCATCGCAATCACCACGCCCAGCGTCGCCACATTCTTGGTAACGCCGATCTCCGGCGCGCTCAGCAAATCGCTGAACGAGCGTGGATGCGAAGTCTGCCCGATCTCGATCGCCCTGCTGACCAGCGGGTACAGCGGCCCCAGCAGGATGCCGTAGACCGCCGTCGTCATGCTGCGTTGCTTTTCCGTATCCATCGCGCGGCGCAGCACCAGCAGCGCGGCGAACGCCACCCACAGGATCAGCATGGTGGTCAGCCGCGGCTCCCAGTTCCATCCGCTGCCCATGCGCCCGCTGCCCCACGCGTAGTCCGCCCAGAACGTGCCGGTGAGCAGCACCATCGCGCCCGCGATCAACCCGACTTCGGCGGCTGCGACGACCAGGGCTTCCCAAGCCGGCTTACGCGTCAGCAGCCAGACCACGCCGCCAACGAATGTAAGCCCGCAGCACAGCGCCGTCGTGTAGGCGCTTGGCAGGTGGATGAAGAAGATGCGGTAGCTTTCGTACAAGCTGATCGGGCCGCCCTGCGCGTCAACCACCCACAAGGTGCCCGGCGTGATCTGCGTCGGGGTGTAGTAGTAGGAAAGGTACAGCGTGATCTGCACGCCAATGAACCCCAGCACCGCGAGAGCGATGATCAGGTACGGTGTCTTTGCTGCTGAGTTCGCCATGATCAGCCGATCTGGCGGATTTTGGATTTCGGATTCTGGATTTTGGATTGCGCGTCGCCGTTCAATCCAAAATCCAAAATCCAAAACCTAAAATTGCCGATCATCCTTCATTGAGCTTTCCAAACAACAACAGGCCAAGCGCAAGAAACATAGCGTCACAGATCGCAAGCAACAACACGTAGGGCGCCGCGGCGTCCGAGCCCAGGCCGGCTTGCAGCACGTCAGTGGCGCCTACCGCCCCCAGGAACACGGGCACCGAGACCGGCAGCAGCGCGATCGTCAGCAGCGCCTCGCCGCCCCGAAGCCGCCCGGTCACTGAGCCCAGCAGCACCCCCAGCGCGAGAATGCCGATGTCGGCCATCAGCGTGATCGCCAGCATCAACGGCTGATCGAAGAAATCGAACTTGAGCATCGGCACCGCCAGCACCACCAGGATCAACTGCGTGACCAGCAGCCAAGCCAGCGCCGAGATCAACCGCACCACGTATACGAGCGCGGGATCCAACGGCAGGATCATCAGCGCGCCGAAGAAGTTGCGGTTGCGATCAGCCGCGGCGGCGCGATTCAAACCCACAACGGCCGCAAACCACGTGCAGACCCACAGCGTCGCCAGCACAAACCGGTGGAAGGTCTCATCCACAGCGAGGCCGCGCACACCCAGCCCGATGATCACCACGCAAAGCGCGGCGAACATGCCCATGGACGTGACAAGCGACTTGGTGCGAAACTCGACAGTGAACTCGCGGCGGAGCAGGGCGGCGAATGCAGTTGCCGATTTTGGATTTCGGATTTTGGATTTTGGATTGGGGGGCGGCCCTGATTGCTCAGGCGAGGTTGTGACGCCCTGTTGAAGCTCGACTTCCGGCAAGACATTTGCCTTTGCAGTTCAATCCAAAATCGAAAATCCAAAATCCAAAATCACCCTCACTCCTCAAGCAGGCCATACTGCTTGCGCTTCTCCCAAAGGTTCTTGCGGCTGATGCCGAGGATGTTGGCCGCCTCTTCCACCTTGCCGCCGGTCATGCGCAGTACGTTCTTGATGTGCGCTTTCTCAGCCGCCGCGACGACATCCTTCAGCATGCGGCGGTCGTCGCCGGGGGTCCCCTCGGTGCCTTCGGGTACCTCGGCTGAGTAGTCGCGCAGGAAATGCTCTTTCTTCAGTACTCCGCCGGCTTTGCCGAAGGCGATGGCGCGCTGCACACTGTGTTGCAGCTCGCGCACGTTGCCCGGCCACGGGTACCCGACCAGCGCCGCCATGGCTTCGGGATCGACGCGCAGCTCAGTCTCGGGGCAGTAGCGCTTGATGAAATGCTCGACCAGCACCGGGATGTCCCCCTCGCGCTCGCGCAGCGGCGGCACGTTCAGATCGATCACGTTCAGGCGGTGGTACAGATCGCGGCGGAACGTGCCTTCTTCTACCTTCTTCAGCAGGTTGACCTTGGTGCTGGCGATGACCCGGATGTTGACCCTGACCGGCTTGTCGCCGCCGAGGCGCTCGATCTCGCGCTCCTGCAACACACGCAGCAGCTTGGCTTGTGTGTCGATCGGCATGTCGTCGATGTCGTCAAGATAAATCGTCCCGCCGTCGGCTTGCTCGAAGCGGCCGATGCGGCGCGAGCTTGCGCCCGTGAACGCGCCGGTTTCGTGGCCGAACAGCTCGTCCTCGAGCAGGTTCACGTTGCTGATGTGGCACGCGACCTTGATCAGCGGGCCCTTCTGCCGCGCGCTGTGCTGGTGCAGCACGGTTGCGATCACCTCTTTGCCCGTGCCGTTTTCGCCCTGCACGAGCACGCTGAAGTCGCTTTCGGCGACGGTCTTGATGTCGCCGTAAAGCCGCTTCATCTGCGGGCTGCTGCCGACCATCTGCTCGATCTTGAAGTCGGTGCGGACTTCCTCGACCAGTTGCTCGTACTTGCGGCCGGTAGTCTGGCCCTCGCCATAGTTGTTAACGAGAAGCACTACGCGCTCGTTGTTGAACGGCTTTTCGATTACGTCTTTAGCGCCGAGGCGCACCGCCTCCATGGCGCGGTCCACGGTCGCGTTGCCGGTGATCATGATGGCGATGACGTCGGGCACCTGCTCGCGGGCAAACCGCAGCAGCGAGATGCCGTCCACTTTCGGCATCACCAGGTCGGTAATCATGCAATCGAACTTGCCGCGTTTGAGCTCGCGAATGGCTTGCTCGCCGTCTTCCACGGCGACGACTTCATGCCCCGCTTCCTCAAGGTCTTCGGAAAGGGTGATGCGGATGCCGCGTTCGTCGTCAGCCAGCAGGATGCGCATGGTTCAGTCTTCAGTCAGCAGGGTGCAGTCTGCAGCGGGCCTTCATTATCGGCCCG
>CAZNBU010000171.1:0-7160 GCA_964571035.1 uncultured Planctomycetaceae bacterium
CCTTGGCTTCCAGCGTCGTGCCGTCCTGAAGCAGCAGCTTGACGGTGTAGTCGCCCGGCGCGACGTCGCGGATGCGCACGTGGCCCAGCGCGTCGGTCGCGGCCTTGTACGCCACCTGCCGTCCGTCGAAGAGCAGCACCACCGGCTCAAGGTCGTAGCGCCGGCCGTCATGCGTGGGAGTGATGTGCAGATCGCACAACGGCACAAGCTCGCCCCGCAGCCCGGAGCGATGCTCGCCTTCGCCCAGCGCGCCCACCGGAATCGACAGCGGCACGTACCCCGGCGCGGAAACGCGAATCGAGAAGTCCCCTTCCGGCGCGTTCACCAACCGGAACGCGCCACCCGGCCGCCACGGAAACGCGCCGTCCTCCGCCACCAGCGTAAGCGCGTCGGGGTCGTTGCGGGCGCTCTTCTGCACGCGCAGATCGTATGCGGTGATCGCCAGCCCGGTCTCGGCATCCACTACCGTCCCGCTGACCAGCCGGCCGCCGCCGCTGGAAAGGCGCAGCACGAGATCGGGTTGGTTGACGCGCACGCCCTCCTGCCGGGTTTCGGCTTGGCCCATGCGCGCGGCTACGGTCCAGTTGCGATCTTGCAGGGTAAAGAACCCGAAGCGCCCGTCGGCGTCGGTCATCTGCCGTGGCGCGTTGAGGCCTTCGCCGGCTTCGTCAAAGCGAAGCGGGCCGCGGCCGTCTACGGATCGCCGCAGCTCGACCTGGTTGGGGCGGACCGGCTCGCCCAGCGGGCTGGGCGCGTCTTCGTCAGAAGTAAGCTGCACAACTGCGCCGGGAATGGGCTGGCCCACCGCATCCAGAACCTGGCCGCGAATGTAGTTCTCCGCGCGCAGCACCACGTTGACGGCGGTGATGCGGCCCTGGGCTACTTCGACGATCTCGGCGCTGGTGTTCATGCCGAGATAGCCCGCGTCGCCGGTGATGCGGTACTTGCCAGCGGGCAGGTTGGTCAGCTTGAACGCGCCGCGCTCGTCCGCCTGTACTTTGCGGATAAACACGCGATCTTCGAGGCGTGGCTCACGCCCGCGCATATCCGCCAGCGGCACGCGGCCCGCCGACTGCACGGTTACGGGCGCGCCCGCCGCGGGCATACGGTCGGTCGTCTCGACGGTGCCTTCGATCGACCCGCCGGCGTCGATCACCACGTCGGGCATGCTGACACGGTCTTCTTCAGCGACGGATTCCGCGCGCGCGACGCCAACACCGCCATCCGGCGCCCGGGCAGCGACTGCCGCTGCGCGATCGCGCGATGGTGTGCGGCGCGTGCGAGACGACGCCCACGCGAGAATGCTGTACGCGCCGCCGCCGTCGGTGTACCCGACGCCGTACACGCCGCGCATGGAGCGGTCGCCGCTGAACACCACCTCGGCGTCCGGGATGCCGATGCCGTTACCGTCCACCACGCGGCCCGTCACGATGATGCGCGGGAGGTCCTTCTGGAAAGTGAACGTCTCGCGCGGTCTTACATCCACCGGGTCGGGTTGAACGTTCTCGGGCACCGGCGTGGGTGTGCGAACCGGGCGGTTCTGCTTGCGGTCGGGGTCCTGCTTCTTGGCGACATCCGACTCTCCCTCACGCGGTGGATCCAGTGCTGGATCGTCACCCGAGAACATGAAAAACAGCACCGCCACCAGCCCGACGGCCAGCAGCAGACCCAGCGAAATCAGCACTTTTCGGTTCATGTTTGCCACACCGGCAGAATACAGGCCCGTTGTTGATACGAATAGTTGCGGCAGGCGGCGCGCTTCATTTGCGGCGCGCGTGGATTTCCTGCCGCTTGCGGCGCTTGAGTACCTCGCCCGGCTTGGGCCTGGGCAACTGCCAGACCACGCGGGTTTCGTTGTCGGCCCACTCGGTTAGACGCGCAAGCCGCTGCTCCAGTTCCCTGCGCAGGGTGCTGATTTCGGTTTGCCCCGCGTCGGCGGGCACGTGCATCGGCTGGCCGAACCTGACGGTGATGCGCGAAAACGGCAGCGGTACCATCATCTGGTCCCACGCGCGATGCAGTTGCAGCACACGCGAGCACGAGCACGCCACCGGGATGATCGGCCTTCCCGCCGACTTGGCCAGCAGGATCGGCCCGGGCTTCAACTCATAGCGCGGGCCCAGCGGGCCATCGCCGACGGTGGCAATGAACATTCCCGCCTGCACAGCCGCCAGTGCGTCCCGCAGCGCTCCCGCGCCGCCCACTGAGCTTGACCCGCGAATTTCCGCCCCACGCATCTCGCGGATCGGCCTTGCCAGCAACTCGCCGTCGCGGCTGGCCGAGACGATGCTGGCGATCGAGAGCCGCCGCGTCACGCGCGCCGTGGATTCGCAATACGCGACAAACTGCGCCAGCCGGTTGTGCCACAGCACCCAGATCGCGTTGTCTGCGCCCGCCGCGCGCGTGATCTGGGCGCGAAACGACTCGTCGCCTTCGGACTGCATGGCGCAGGTGGCCGAGATCAGGCGCGTGTACGTGCGGGCGGCGTAGCTGGCGGCTGCGAAACCGAAGCGCTGCTTCAGCGAGAAATCGGCACGATCAGCCACGCCGTAGCGCCGCCAGCGGTGGTACTCGTCCCACGCTGAAGAACTCGATTTGGCACTTGCGACTGACACACTCCCCCCGCGTAAACTCTGTGCCCCATCCTGCCACGGGAGCAGCATCATGCACAACCAGCTCGCGGTCGCCTACGTGGACTCACCCCTGGGCGAGATCGGGCTGGCGGCGGGCGAGCACGGCCTGATCACGATTTCGATGGGCAAGGGCCTCGACCGCGTGCTGCCCAAGCTGCTCAAGCGCCGCCACGACAACGGGCGCGGGCGCTGCAAACCGTGCGACGTGCTGGAGCAGGCGTGCAGCGAGGTCGCCGAGTACATGATGAGCGTGCGCGAGAAGTTCGACACGCCGATCGATCTTTCCACCGGCACGGAGTTCCAGCGCAGCGTGTGGCGGCGGCTGCAACGCGTGCGGTTCGGATCAAGCATCACTTACGCGGACCTGGCGGACGCGATCGGGCACCCGGAATCGTCACGCGCCGTCGGCAACGCAGTGGGCGCAAACCCGCTGCCGATCATGATCCCGTGTCACCGCGTGCTGGCCAACGGCAACAAGCTAGGCGGTTTCAGCGCGGGGTTGTCCAGAAAGCGCAAGCTGCTGGCGATTGAGGGTGTGAAGTGGAAGTAGCATGGCCTTCCAGGCCATGTCGTTTGAATCGGCCTCCGGCCGATTCGCGACGCGCCAGAGGCGCGTCGAAACGCCATCGGCAGGATGCCGATGCTACTCGTAATGCAACGCCTCCACCGGGTCCTTCTTCGCGGCCAGCAGCGCCGGGTAGATTCCGCACAGAAAGCTGAACAGTACCACCGGCACCACGATGCTCATCCCCAGCTCAACCAGCTCCCACCCTTTTATGCTTGGGATGTACGTGAGGTAGTACACCTCCGGCGGGAACAGCCGATACCCCGTGGTCTGGTCGATGAAGTCTTCCACCTGGTTCAGGTACTGCGATGTAAACATGCCGGCGAGTCCGCCCGCCAGTGCGCCGAACAACCCGATAAACAGCGCGTTGAACATGAACACGCTGCGGATGCCCCAGGGTGAATACCCCAGCGCCTTCAGGATGCCGATGTCCTTCACCTTCTCGTTCACCAACTGGTAGACCAGGATGAAGATCACGCCGCCGGTCAGCAGGATGATGAAGCTGACGATCAACTGGATCAGCGTGCGTTCGGTGTTCACCGCCTCAAGCAGTGTGCGCGATTCGTCTTCCCAGACGCTGACGTACGGGGACACAACGCCGGCTTCGCGCAGGGCGGTGCGCAGCTCGCGCTTCAGGTCGTCGCCGCGGTACTGGCCTTCGTAGACGCTGTAGTCAGCCACCCGCGCGCCCACGGTGTACTGGGTTTCGCTGCCGGTCAGCAGCCAGGTCAGCTCCTCAAAGTCGCAGTACATGCGCGCGCGGTTTTCTTCGTACAGGCCGCTGCGGAAGAAACCGGTTACGCGGAACCAGACCTCTTCGGTTTCCGCGGTAAGCCGCCCTTCCTTCATATAGATCAGCGGCACCATCACCGAGATTGAGTCGCCCACCGACACGCCCGTGCCCAGCGCCGACTCCGCAAGCGCGTCGCCCAGGATCACGCCGGGCATGTCGCGTTCCGGGCGCATGCCGGGTGTGGTGGCGCGCTTGATGTACTCCTCAACGCTTTCGTCTTCCTGCATGGAGGTGCGCAGCGGCAGCACGCGCCGGTAGGCGTCCATGCGCGCCTGCGTGGCCTGCGCGCCGGTGTCGTAATTTTCGGCGGCGTAGCGCAGCGGCAGTGGCACGCGCGCCTGCAGACGCATGCGCATCGGCAGCAGCGACTCGGGTTCATACATCGCGCCGCGGATTCGTTGCAGCCGCTCCAGCGTCGCGGCATGCCCGGCGGTCTGCGCCTGCTGGATCGCGGTTTCGATCTCGCTCGCAAACGCGTTCGACTGGTCCAGGATGGCTTGCTCGCGCGCGGCTTCGGTGGAAGCGGGGTCGTCGCATATCTCCTGCGCCGCCAGCGTGTGGCGCTGCAGCCGGTCGCGGACCGCCCCGATGAAGGAGATCTCGGCGCTGGACAGCGTGTCCTTCAGTTCAACGGACAGTGTGACCAGCGACCCGACGACGTCATTGTTCTGCCGCTGCAATGCATCCACCGAGACGCCCGCGCTGGTCATGTACTCGAACAGGATGATGCGCGCGCCGGTGCGGTTTACGGCTTCGAAGCGGTCAGCGGGCTCCTCGATCGCAGCCAGCGGCTCCAATAGCTCGCGCAGGTCGCGCTCGCAGTCGCGCACGATGCGGCCCAGCTCGTCGAGATCGTCGGTGCGCGAGGCGTGCTTGTGGGCGCGCTTGACGCGCTCGTACATCGCCTCGCCCGGAGAGAATTCCAGAAAGCGGATCGAGTCGAAGTTGCTCCACCGCACCTTGCCGTTGCGGCGCACAAGGTCGTGGTACGCGAGGTAGTCCGACATCGGCATGAAGTTCTGCGCCACGCCGCGGCCATCCTCCTGGAAGAACAGCTTGCGTTGCGCGGGCGCGGTGTCCGGGTGCTCCCACCCCAGCGTCGCGCCCAGCAGCATCAACAGCGGGCCGAGCGCGTACTGCTCGCGGAACATGTTCAACTCGGCGTCGGCGACATATTTGCCGAGGTTGCTGATCTCCGGCTCGCGCTGCACGTCCACGCCCACCAGCTCGGCGATGTTCAGCTCGCGCGACTGGCGGCGCGGCGTCAGCATCGTCTTGCTGTTCACGCGCCACGAGACGCCTTCCACATCGGGCTTGCCCTGCGGGTCGGTGTGGCGCTCCAGCACCACCTGCGTACGCTCGAACTGTTCGTGCAAAGCCGCGCGGAACAGCGGCGCCACCGCGTCGCGCTGCACCGTCTTGGTGATCTTGGCGGCCTGCTCCTGCCCTTCCGGCGTGGCGAGGTTGACCGCGCGCGGCAGATAGAACTGGCGCGGCGTCACGATCTCGCCGTTGTCGCGCAGGCAGGACTTGTCGAATGCAGTCAGCCCGGCGCCCGTGCGCAGGCGCAGCACAAGCTCCTTCTCTGCTTCTGACCATTCGGCAGATTGTTCGCGATCGTCGCCCGGCGTTTCGACCGGCTGGGCGTTCACGATATCGCCGAGATCGGGCAAGCCATCGCCGTCGCTGTCTTTGTTCGCGCGCCAGTGGCGCACGGCGTCAGCCAGCGCGTCCTGCCAGGCGGGCGCGACCGCGTGGTCTTCCTCGATCCGCTTGACCCAGGTGGCCCAGTTTCGCTGTTGCAGCTCATCGTCGCCCACACGGTTGAGCACGCGGTCGGCTTCAATGCGCACCAGGAGATGGCTTGACGACCCGCGCATCTGCTCGCGGAAGTCGCGCTGGAACCCCTGCATGACGCTGTTGACGTTGATCAGCGCGAACACGCCCAGCGCGATGCCGAACACCGACAGCAGGCTCAGAATGCGCCGCCGCAGGTAGCGCAGGCTGACGAAGGCGCTCGCGCCGCTGGCGAAGTAGTGCAGGATCGCGCGGCCCAGGAAGTAATCGACCGCCACGAAAAAGATCACCTTGATGGCAATCAGCGCCGCCGTGCCGCCGACAGCCCCACCGATCACCTTGGTGCCGATCAGCAGCGGCAGCGCGATGTTCACGCCCGCAAGCGCGCCGACGGTCAGCACCCCTTCCCAGATACGGCGGTGGTTGCCGCCGCGGGCCTGGATCAGGCTGAGCAACCCGCCGACCGGCCACGCCAGCACGCCCAGCACAGCCAGCAGCGCGAAGTTGTCGCGCCCGCGCATCACGCGCACCGCGATTACCTGCGCCGCGACAAGGCCCAGCCCTACCGCCATTGCGATCAATGAAACCGGGGGCGAGGGCGAAGACGCAACGTCCTCGGCCAGGTGATACACCTGCCACCCGACCATGCCGACGGCGACGGCCAGAAAGAACAGGAAGGCAACGGCTCGGATTGCGATCATGTGCGGTGTCCGCGGACGCCCTATCTATCGGCTTGTTTATACGGAGGCGTGCAGGGGAAACGGCAGGTGCAATGATCAATGTTCAATGGGCAATGATCAATGGACCGCGAACCCACCCCGCCCCCAAACATTGATCATTGATTATTGACCATTGCGGTTCAGTCAGGATTTCTGGCCGCCCATCCGGCCCAGCGCCGCCTCGACCTGCGCCGCAAGCTCCTGGCTTGCCTTATCTTTGCTCAATTCGCCCGCCAGCAGCTCTTCCAGCAGGGTTTCCATGGCAAGTCTGGCCCGCTGGGTGGCTGCCGCCTTCTGGTCGTCGTGTTCGCGGCGCATGTGCGGGAACAGGATCACCTCGCGGATGCTGTCGGTATCCGTCAACATCATTACCAGACGGTCGATGCCCACGCCCAGCCCGCCCGCGGGGGGCATTCCGGCCTCCAGCGCTTCTACATAGTCGTAGTCGATTTCCTTGGGGGCTTCGACATCTTGCGTCTTCATGCCGGCTTCGACCTGTTCGCGAAAGCGCTTGAGCTGCTCCTCGGGCTCGTTCAGTTCGCTGAACGCGTTGGCGAACTCGATCCCGCAGATGAACAGTTCAAACCGCTCGCACAGGCGCGGGTCGTCGCCGCGCGCCTTGGTCAGCGGGCAGATCGCCGTGGGGTAGTCGA
>CAZNBU010000172.1:0-7121 GCA_964571035.1 uncultured Planctomycetaceae bacterium
TCTGCGCGATGCCGCCTTTTCGTAGTTCTTCGCGAACTTCGGGTCAGGCAGTTCCAATCCAAAATCCAAAATCGAAAATCCAAAATCCCCTCAACTCCTTATCTCTAAAGATGTAGCGCTGTCCGCCCGATATCCCGTCTGGCGGTAATATGGCGCAGAATGCTTCCTGGCGATACTCGTACCTGCTTGGCGTGGCACTGCTGCTGCCGATTGGTACGTGCGTGCTGGTCAGCTACTACTTCGCGCGCATGAACCCGTTCTCGCCCGAGATGACCCACAGCCCGTGGGCCTACTCGATCATCGCCATTGCAGGCGGCATGTCCGCGGTGATGGCCACCATGCTCGCGCTGTTCGCCAGCGCCACCTACCGCGCGCGCATTCGCTTCGAAGCCGAGTACCGCAACCTGCAACGCTACCTCAATGAAGACGTCGCCAAGGAACGCACACGGCTGATGCGCAACCTTGATCTCGTGAGCGCCGCGCAGCAGGTGAGCATGGCGATCAAGCAGGAAGTAGATTTCGAGCGCATCCTGTGCGTGGTTCTTGAGCAACTTGAGCACTTCGCCCGCAGCGACAGCATCAGCGTGTTTACGCAGGACGAAGCAGGCCACCCGATTGCGCGGGCAGAGCGCCGCAATGGCGTGGACCGCTTCCCGCCCGTGCTGACCCAGGAGGGCGTCGAGCGCTCACTGGTGGACGAAGCCATCCGCCTCGGTCGCCAGGTCCGCGCGCTGGACGAGCGCACCGGCGAGTTCGTGCTGGCAGTCTATTTCGCAACGCCGGACGGCGTGCGCGGCGTCGTGCGTATCGCCCGCAACGTGGCGGACGAGCCCGACTTCACCGAAGAGATGCCGGTGTACGAGCAGGCGGTGGCACAGCTCGTGCGTATGGTCAGCCTTGGCTTGAAGACCGCCAGCATCTGGGACCGCGCCATCCGCGATGAAAAGACCGGCCTCTACAACAACAACCACTACCAGGACCAGATGCGCAAAGCCGTCGCTGTAGCCCAGCGCACTGGCAGCCCGCTCAGCCTGGTGATGCTCGACATCGACAAGTTCAAGCACATCAACGACACCTACGGGCACCTTGCAGGCGACGGGGTGCTGGCGCGCGTAGCCGAGATCCTGAAGCGCGAGGCACGCGAATCCGACACGGTCTTCCGCTACGGCGGCGAAGAGCTCTGCATTGTCTGCACGGGAACCACGCAGGAAGAAGCCGCAAACGCTGCCGAGCGCCTGCGCTATCTGGTTGCCTGCACCGAGTTCCACGACGACCGCGGCCGCCTGCTGCCAATCAGCGCCAGCTTCGGTGTGGCGCAGTTCGACCCGCACAACGCAGCCGGCGAAAAGGAACTGAAAGAGCTGTGCGACCGCGCGCTGTACGTCGCTAAAGAAAAGGGCCGCAACCGCGTAGTAGTCGCGGCAGGCCCCGACCGGTTCCAGGTGATGGAGCGCAGCGGCGAGCCGGGGCAGGAGATCAAGCGGCGGCTGGGCCTCGCGGGGGACAACTCGCCGCTCAAGGGCGGCAAGGACCCCGAGCCGCTCGACATCAAGGCCGCCAGCGCCCGCGCGCAACTGGGCGAAAGCATCGACGCGCTGGCGAACGGGCTGGCGGAAGTTGTTGGCGTGGACAGCAAACGCGCCAAGGTAGTGGATTCGGTGGTGCGGGAAGCCACGGAGTTCCTGACCCGCAACCTATCGGCCAGGCTGGGGGAGCCGGCGACCCCCAAACGTCGCCGCCGCAAGGTAGAGCGCAGAAAGACCGCGCCGGCCTCGTCCGACGTAGCCAAGGCGAAGTCGGAAGGAGCCGGCGGTACTGATCCGGACGCGGCCACCGAGCCGAAGTCCGGCGCCGAAACATCCCCCAAACCCCGCCGCCGCAAAGCCCAGCGCCGAAAGCCCAACCCGGGTAAGTCCGACGAAGCCAAGGCAAAGTCGGAAGGCGCGGGCAAATCCAAGGCAAAGGCCACCGAAGCACCCGGCTCCGGCAATCTCGACGAAGAAGCCCGCCTGAAGCAGGAAAGCGACCGCCTGGACTTCCTCACCGACGAAGAAGCCCAACAGCTAACCGAAGGCAAAGCCCCCAGCAAACGCCTCCGCAACGTCGTGAACGCCCGCAAGTCCGGCTGAAGACGGGATCCACGCATTGCGTATCGGCAATTCCTGTCGCCGCATCTGGTAGGCAACTTATCGCCTCGCCGCAACTACCGTACATCGATTACACGATCCGCGTTCTGTAGGCGGACCCGCGGCTTTCCACCAGAATACCTATTTCCAGGCGTTTGGTGGCGATTGCGGGCTGGTGGCATGGGTCTTGCATTGCGTAACTGCGATGGGTGCACGAATCCGTGTAGTGCAAATCAGCGAACCTGTGGAGGGCTTTGCCGATGCGCTACGAAAGGGGGTTCCCATGAGGTTCATCCTGCCTGCTCTTGCAGCCTGCGCTGTTGCGGCTGCTCCTTTCTTGTTGCTGTGCGATCCAGCCGCGGCTGCTCAATCGGCGGCGGAGTCGCCTGAGGCGCTAGGCACCGTTGCTGTGCGGGTCGCAGAGGGCGCGAAGATCGAATCCGTTGCCCATGCCCACGGCGCCGTGGTGCGCCACCCGGTTGGCTCGCTGCGCCGCTGGTGGGTGATTGAGTTCGCGGATGCTGCCGCGGCTTCGTCGGCCATCGCTGCGCTGAGGGCCGACAAGCTGGTCGAAGACGCACACCCGCAGTTCCGCGGCCGGTTTGAGTACCGCACCAACGATCCGCTGTTCGCTTCGCAATGGCACCTCAAAAAGTCCGGCGCCGCGAACGTGGACATCAACGCCGAGCCCGCCTGGAATGCCGGGTTCACCGGCAGCGGCATCAACCTTATGGTCTGCGACGACTCGCTGGAGCACACACATCCGGACCTCGCACCCAATTACAACGCCGCCGACAGCTACGACTACAACTCCAGCGACACCGATCCCGCACCCGCGAGCAGCAACGAGCAGCACGGCACAGCCACCAGCGGCCTGGCGGCTGCCAGGGGCGACAACTCGGCGGGTGTGGCGGGCGTGGCGTACAACGCCACCCTGTCCGGCATTCGCATGGAAGCCGCGTTCTCGGATGCGGGCATTGCGGGCGCCTTGAGCCACAGCCAGGGCAACATCGACATCTACAGCAACTCGTGGGGGCCGATGCCGTGGCAGGCCATGGGTCCCTTGACGCGTCAAGCCATCGAAAACGGCATCGCCAGCGGGCGCGGCGGCAAGGGGTGCATCTACGTCTGGGCCAGCGGCAATGGGCGTTTCTGGGGCGACAACTCCAACAACGACCCGTTCCAGAACATGCCTGAGACGATTTCGGTCAGCAGCATGGCGATTGACGGCGCGGTTGCCGACCACAGCGAGCGCGGCGCCAGCATTCTGGTGGCTGCGCCCGCCGGCGTGTCCAGCGGCGGCATGGGCGGCGGTGGCGGCAATGTCGTAACGACCGACCTCACCGGCGCAGACGGGTACGGCGGATTGGCGGATGCCGACTACACCAACACCTTCGGTGGCACATCGGCAAGCTGCCCGATTGTCGCGGGCACCTGCGCGCTGATTCTGCAAGCCAACCCCAACCTCACGTGGCGCGACGCGCAACACATCCTTGTTGAGACCGCTAACAGCACCAACGGGGTCAGCAACGCGGGATGGACGATGAACGGCGCGGGCAAGCGCATCCACGATACGCTCGGGTTCGGGTGCGTGGACGCGGGCGCTGCGGTCGCGCTCGCGCAAGGGTGGACCAACGTGGCGGCGCGCGTGACCGAAACGACGCCGCCCGACAACGCCGGCGTCGGCATCCCGGACGGCAACACCACCGGCATCACCCGCAGCATCTTCGTGACGAACAATGTGACGATCGAGCACGTGGTGCTTGAACTGCAGAGCAATCACCAGGTGTGGGACGACCTGCGCATCACGCTGACTTCACCTTCGGGCACGGTCAGCGTGCTCGCGCAGCCGCCGTTGTTCCCGTTTCCGGGCGGGACAGCGCCAACCACTTGGGACTTCATGACCACCCGCTGCTGGGGCGAAACCGCGGGCGGCACCTGGACGCTGAATGTGGCCGACTTGAACCCGTCCGCCACCGGCTCGCTAACATCGTGGCGGCTCAAGATCCACGGCACCGGGGGTGGCGTGGTTACGCCGACACCAACACTCAGCCTGACCGGCACGCTGCCCAACCTGCTGGCGCCGAACGCGACTACGCCCAGCAACGCTGCCAGCTACATGGTCAGCGGTACCGACCTGGTCGGCAACGTGGACATCACGGCCCCGGCTGGATTCGAACTCGCGGAGTCGTCAGGCGGCCCGTGGCAGGGCATGCTTTCGCTGACACCGACTGCGGGTGCGGTGAGCGCCACCATTTTCGCGCGCTACGATCCTGCCGTTGCCGGCCTCATGGCGTCGGGCCAGATTGACCACAGCAGCGCAGGCGCGACGTCGCGGCAACTCAACGTAAGCGGCAGTGTGGCGCAGGCGGGCAACCCCAACTCCGGCTCTGGCGGGAACAAGAACGGTGGCGGAGGCGGTTGCGCAGCCGGCGTGGTTGCGCCGCCGCTGCCGCTGGTTGGGTTGGGCGTGCTCCTGATGCGGCGCAGACGAAGGTAGCGTCTATGAACGACAAACCGGGCCCCGCATGGGGCCCGGTTCAGTTCTTGAAAGAAGGCTAGTCTTCCTCGTCTTCCTTCTTCTCTTTCTTTTCTTTGTTCTCGTCGTCCTTGTTGCCGGGCTGGTTGCGCTTACGCCATTCCTCCATCCGCTTGCGCTGCTCCTCCAGCTTGCGGGCGCGGATTTCGTCCTGCTTGTGGCTCTTGTCGGTGGCTGTCTCCACGCGCAGGTCGTTGGTGCTTACCTGGAACTTCAGCAGCAGCTCGCTGCTCAGCACCTCGTCTTCGACCAGCTTGTCGTCGCATTCCTTCCATGCCTCAGCCAGCTCTGCCTTGTGCTTCTCTTTCTCCTTGGCGAGGCCTTCTTCGTTGTCCTTCACACGCTTCCAGGCGCTGTAGTAGCGCTTGTCTTCGCGCTCGCACTTCGTCCACGCGGTGCGCGCGCGGTCGATGAACGTCTTGCGCAGCTTCTTGTCCTCGATGCCGAGCTTGTCAGCTTCCTCTTCGAGGCGCTTTTCCTTGTCGGCTGCCTTGACCGTGTCGCCCGGCTCAATGCGCTCTTCGGTGCCGCTTTCGCCCCAACCCACATCGGGGATGTCGTTGCCGCCAGCGCGGCCGTCCGGGCCGTCACGCCCGTCGCGGCCATCTCGGCCGCGGCCGTCACGCCCATCGCGCCCGTCACGGTCCGGGCCGCGATCGCCGCCTGCGCCGCCGCCTGTGCCCGGTACGCCGCCGGAGCGACCGCCCGGCCAGCGCCGGCCGCCCTGCCCCTGTGCAAACGCCGGCACAGCCAGTGAAACCACCACGGCAATCACAGCCGTCCATAGCAATGTGCGCATTAGCCCGCTCCGAAAACCCCAACGACGCCGAACTGGCGCCGTGTCATATTAGTGCGCTATAGTGGGGTTTCCTTTCATGTCCGTGTGGATTTGGGGAGAAAGACACAAGACGTGTAACCACAAGGGGATACGTCGCCGCAGGAGGCCGGTTTTGGGCAAGGTGCTGATGGGATTGTCCGCCGCGACGCTGGTTGCGTCGATTGTTGTCGTCGCCGTGGGCATCGACCAGCATCGTTCGTTCCCTTGGGGCACGCACATGGTCACCGTCACGGCGGTGCTTCTGCTGGGCGTGATCGCGGGGTGGTGGCTGCGCGAGCGCCAAGCCGCCGAAGACCGCGCCCGCGAAGAAATCGACGCCAACCGCAAAGATCAATGATCAATGTTCAATGATCAATTGGCGCCGACGCCATTGAACATTGCCTATTGATCATTGATCATTTGCCTCGCTATGGGCGACACGCTGCGCGCGATCTTCTTCGACATCGACGACACGCTGTATTCCACCAGCGAGTTTGCCGCGCTTGCTCGCCGCAATGCGATCGAGAACATGCGCGCCCACGGGTTCCGGATGGCGACCGAGGACGCGCTGCGCGAGTTGGCCGAGATCGTGCAGGAGTTCAGCAGCAACTACGAACACCACTTCGACAAGCTGCTGCGCCGCGTGCCCCGCCACTACTGGGAAGGGATCAACGAGAACATCCTGGTGGCCGCGGCGGTCGTGGGCTACCACGAGACCAAGTTCCGCGAGCTGCGCCCGTACGAAGACGCCGTGGACGTGCTGCGCCTGCTGCGCGAGCAGACCGAGCTGAAGCTGGGCGTCGTCACAAGCGGGCTGGTCGTGAAGCAAGCCGAGAAGCTGGTGCGACTTGGCGTTGTGGACCTGTTTGAGCCCAGCGGGATCTTCATTTCCGACGAGATCGGCATCAGCAAGCCCAACCCCAAGCTGTGGCTGAAAGCCTGCGCCGCCTTCGGCGTGCGGCCCAGCGAGTGCATCTACGTCGGCGACCGCCCGCGCATGGACGTGGACCCGTGCAACCGCATCGGCATGATCACGGTGCTGAACAAGCGCAGCGCGCGCGACTACCTGCCGGGCGAGACGACGCCCGACTTTGAGATCCATAACTTCTTTGATCTGCTGGATTTTCTTCGCGACCGCTTTGGCGTTGATGTGAAGAGCTAGGACGTTTGCGGTGCGAATCTGGGTTGGTCGTTCTGAACGTCCGTGATAGCTGAACACACCCGGTGCTTACGCACCGGGCTATTTGGTCCGGCTAGCGGTTGATGGTGTCCGGGTCGAGCTTCTTGGAGGTGATGGCCTCCAGCTCGGCGATGGTCAGCGCGTCCGCGACCGGGTCGAGGTACTTGTTGGAAAGCGCTTCGAGGCGAGTCATGGACAGGCGCTCGGCGGATGGGCCCAAGTGGCGGCTTGAAAGCTCGTCCAGTGTGCTCATCGAATACTTGCGGGCCGTGTCACTGAGCGCGGCGTCGGTCAGCGAATCCAGCGTCGTCATGCTGTAGCGGTCCGCGGTGTCGTCCAGCTTGTCGTTGGAGTAGTGCTCAAGCCCCGTCATGTCCAACGCGTATCCGTGGCACCCCGCAAGCAGGGCGGCAACGCAGAGAATGGGCAGGATCGCTCGCATGTCCGTATTCTAACGCC
>CAZNBU010000173.1:0-7069 GCA_964571035.1 uncultured Planctomycetaceae bacterium
TGGATCAACGCCGCAAAACGTCTCGCTTACCGCCAATTTCAACGTTTCGACAGATGTAGGTGTTCGGTGCGAGATATGGATGGTTGACATGCTCGCCGCGTCAACCACGCCAGCACAGGTCCAGAACCACAACTTGCCTGGCGTCGGGTTTTCTACGGGTGCAACCGGAGGTTCAGCAAACGCAACCATCTGGGGCACCGGTGCGCTTGCAGGGTTTCCGCAAGGTCCGTTCAGCCTTTCCGGTGTGCATCGCTTTCAGTTTGCGGTTAGCTTGGACAACCCAGCCGGTACGTTCCCGGCCACGATCACCGTGTCGTTCTCGACGAACACGGGCACCCTAGTCCCCCCTTCCGGCACGATCATCCCGGGCTCCACTGGGGTCAGCTACCACTTTTGGGACCAAGTCGGCTCAACTGCGCCGGTTGGATCGTCAGAGTACTTCCTGCGCCAGTTTCGCAACACGCTCTTCGGTGAGGCGATTATTGGCGCACAGGCGGATGAACTGGTCTACTTTCTCGATGTGAACATGTTTGGGCTGCCGCTGAACATCTCGCTAAGCAGCTTCGCTTTTACGTCAACTGGCAGCGGACAAGCGGTGATCGAGTTGTACGACATGCAAGTTGGTTGGGATGATCCGGTGGCGTCTGTCACCGTGGATACGGCTACGCCCGGCGACGCCGGCAGGGCGGTCGACGCTTACGCGACCGGGCCGTACACCGGCCTTTCTAGGTTCCGAGTGGTAGTACGCGGCCAGGCAATGACGGTGAGTCCGACAAGCACTGCCGATTTCCGCTTCGACCTGTTCTTCGGGCACGATTGCGAGATATTGCCGGTAGTGAATCTGCCGGCCCTTGCTCCGCCGCGCTTGGCGATGTCGCCCGCCGGCGGACCCGTCGCGGCGACCACTCCTCTGACCATTTCCGGCGGAACCACACCAGCGACCTACAACTGGTCGATCCAGGGCACCGCCCCAGCGGGAGTCAGCCTGAGCGCGACCACCGGCGCCGCTGTGGACCTAGTATTGCCCGCGTCTCCGCCAATTGCGACGGTGACTGTCCGCTGTGCGAACGGGACGACCGGCGAGTTCACGGACGAAACATTTCAGATGGGGAGCCCCGTTGTGATAACGGGCCCCGCCAATATGCCCAACGGGATGGAGGGAACGGCGTATGGTCCGGTGCAGTTTGCAGCGGCCGACGGGACCATGCCGTACACATGGAGTGCCACCGGTTTGCCAAGCGGGGTATCGATCAACCCGACATCTGGAGAAGTCTCCGGTACACCGACCCAGAACGGACCGTTCAGCGTTGCGATCACCGTGACGGATTCTACCGGCACGCCCACAATGGACACCGACAACTTCAACATCACGATTGCACCGCCGATTCCGCCCGTGGACATCACCACCACGACCATGAACAGTGGGACCGTAGGGGTTGCATACAGCGAGGACGTTGTCTGCACCGGCGGCACAGCGCCGTACACATGGTCGCACATTGGCGGCAACTTGCCCGCCGGGTTGGCGTTAGGCGCTTCGACGACTACGACGGTCACCATCAGCGGAAACCCGACTGCGGCAGGCACTTTTAACTTCACAGTGGAGGTCACTGACGGCGTCACGACGGACTCACAGGCGTTGACCATCGTGATTGATCCTCCACCCATCCAGATCAACACCAGCACTCTTCCCGGTGGTACCCGCGGCGCAGCGTACTCGCAGAACGTGGTCAGCGTGAACGGGACCGCCCCGTTCCTTTGGACGATTGTTTCGGCTACGCCTTTGCCGCCGGGTCTGGCGCTGAACGGCTCGATCACCAACACCGTTGCGATCGAGGGCACGCCTTCGCAGTCAGGCACCTTCAGCTTCACAATCCAGGTTGAGGACAGCCTTGGCGCCACAGACACCCAGATCCTCAGCATCACCATTGCCGATCCCCCCGGCCCCTCCAACCCGTCCGGTGGCGGTGGTGGCGGCGGAAGCTGCGCCTTGAGTACAAGCAGTGCAGGTGCTATCGCACTGTTTGGATTGCTGGCAATAGCGGGCCTGCGGCGTCGCAGGCTTTCGTAGCAAGGCTGGCGCACCTGGCCCGTGAGGGTTGGGCGCGCCGAGCCTCCATGTAGTGGGATGTCCCGGCTGGGCGAGGCACGCGCCGGGTTTGGTGGGATAAATGGAGGGCAGTAACAGATGAGGCATTTCAGGTTCACGGCGCTGGCCGTGCTGTGCGCAGTCGCGGCAGCCACGCTGGGCGCCCAGACAACAAAAACGCAGTCGATCAACGGTACGCTCACGGACAGGTGGCTTGCCTGTAGCGCCACGGGCGGCGTGAACAACGGCTCTCAGGCCGCCCAGAGCTACTGTCGTACGTACATACTCACCGATCCGCTGGTCGTGACCGCGATTCGCTTTGGCGTGTTTGTCGACGGCGGGCCGACAACTGTGGACATCCGGTTCTGGACGTTCACCGGCGCTCCGGCTTTCACCACGCAGATCGGTGTGACCAACACGTTCACGACTCCCGGCGATGGCCGTTGGGACGGGGGTGTAGCCACCGTGTTGCTCGATACGCCGGTGTCGCTCGCCGCTGGCGAGGTGTTGGTTGAGTTCGGCCTTCAGGACAACATGGCGGCGGGTGCCAGATTCCTGCTGGGTTGGAACGACCAGGGCGAGATCAGTGACTCATACTGGTATGCGCCGTCTTGCGGCGTGACGGCTGTTACGGCGATGTCCGCGATTCCGACAAACCCGCCGGGTGGTTTTCCGGATGAGCACATCATCCTCGACCTTGTTGGCTTCGAGGCGCCTGGCACACCCCCGGATCCGGGGATCGGTGTGCGCTTCCCGACCGGTGCAGCGAACGAGATCGGCACCGGTGGCGCCATACATGCAGGGCCGTTTGCGCCTGGCGCTGCAGCAAACATCAGCATCCAGATTCGCAATCACGGTGCGACCAACGCACTTACACACACCGTAGGCACAAGCGCTGCGACCAACTGCACGTTGGGCACGCCCACGCTGGCGGCAAACACGGCCGCGTTGACCAACTCGACGCTGACCATTCCGGTCACGCCGGCTGCGGGCATCGGCACGTTTTCGTTCATGGTGACGATCACGAGCAACGACCCGTTCCAGCCGACCTACTCGTTTACCGTCAACGGGGGTCGCGGCATGTCGGGCACTTACACGGTAGATACGGTTGCGGCCAACAACCCGGACTACGCGGACATCGGCGATGCATTTGATGATTTGGAAGCGTTCGGCATGGTCGCGCCAGTCATTCTGGAGATTTCCGGCGGGCCTTACACAACCACGTTCTCGTACGGACTGGGCTCGCAACTGAACGGGGACCACACGCCGGTTCGCGGCAACTCACTCGTCAACACGATCACCCTGCGCGGCATACCCACCGGCACCGGCGCAGGCTCTCTCCCAAGAATCGACGGGGGCGCGCCTACGGGCAGTATCATCGACCCGCTCGCCGGAACTGAATCGGGCTGCATGAGCTTCTGTGGGATTCGTGGTCTAACCGTCGAAAAGCTTGAGTTCCTGAATGCGACGGGCTTCGGGCTTTGGCTGGTGGGCCAGAAGGTCAAGGGCGAGCGCGCCGAGAACGCATCGATCCGCGCCTGCGTTTTCCGCGACGTGGCAGACGGCCCCGGGCTGGCGGTTGTTCACGACCATGGCCGCTACAATCAGATCACAGTTGAAAACTGCATGGCGTACAACTGCGGAGCAGGGAACAGCGCCTACGGCGCGGCGTTCCTTGGCGTGGTTTCGTTCTTCCATGCGGGTACGGACTGCCTGCTCCAGCACAACAGCATTCTTCACAACGTTGCAGTTGGTACGGCCCCCACCGGTTGTTTTGGGTTCCAGGGCAACCCGACGACCTCGCGCGCCGCAAAGCTGAACTACAACATCATGTCCACTACCGTAGCGAACCGGACCAACCTGACGTTCCTCAATACGGCGTTTGGCAGCCCTGACGCCCAGCAACCCTCGGAGGCGATTCGCAACGTTTACCACCGCTCAAATGGCGCGATTCTAGGGCTCGGTGGCGGGAACGGCACTACCATCCCGCAAGCTGTGTACACCGACTTGGCGGCTTGGCAGACCGCGTTCGGAGCACTCGACGTAGCCAGCGTTGCCGCCGACCCGGTGTTCAACTCCACGATACCGGGGAGCAGCGACCTGCACCTGCTGGGTAACTCACCGGCTATCGACCTTGCGACCAGCTCAACTCTGGCGACCGACATCGACGGCAACAACCGTCCTATGGGCTCGGCACGGGATGCCGGGGCGGATGAGCGGCCGGGCACCGGTGGCGGCGGCAACTCGCTGGCGATCACCTCGTCCAGTACGCTGCCTAACGCCGCTGAGCAGGTGCAGTACACCGCCTACATCAACGCCAGCGCGACCGGGCTGAACAATCCGTTCGGGTGGTCGGTTACCGGACAGCCCGCCTGGCTCAGCATCATCGGCAACACGCTGACCGGGCGCCTGTCGGGCAACCCCCCGGCTGGCACAGGCGCGGGCACCTACAATTTCAGCGTGACGGTTTCGCACTCGGGCGGTCTTAGCGACACGCGGCAGATGACGTTGACGGTGCTGCCCGCGGGGTCATTGGTGATCACAACCACCAGCCTCGCAGCCGCAACCGCCAACAAGTCCTACAGCGAGACGATCGTGTGCGTGAACGGCACGCCGGGATTCACCTGGAGCGTCTCAGCCGGGACGCTGCCGGCGGGGTTGACGCTGGGATCTTCGACCAGCAACTCGGTGGCGCTGTCGGGCTCGCCGACCGCGACGGGCACGTTCAACTTCACGATCCAGGTTGTAGACAATGCGGCGGCAACCGCGACCGTGGACTACACGCTGAAGGTATCCGCGGCGAAGCCAATCGGGCCTGCATCCGGCAGTTCCGGCGGATGTAGCGCTCAAGGCAGCAACACGTGGTGGCTGCTCGCGATGCTGGCAGCGTTCAGTGGCGGGTTAGCCTTGCGGCGACGCCGGGCCTAGAAGGTGACAAGAAAGCGCCCGGGGCTTCCCGGGCGCTTTTCATTTCCACTCGCTTTGAAAGCGGTGCAGCAGATCGTGCGGCCACGGGACGTGCATGTCCGCCTCGAACTTGGGCGGTCCCGGGCCGTTCATGACTAGGCATGTTGCCGTGCCGGCTGCGCGGCCCGCCTCCATATCGTCGCGGAAATCACCCACCATCAATGCTTCGGAAGCATTGCCGTTGAGCTGCCGCAACGCTTCCAGCAATGGCGCCGGTGACGGCTTCATCGGCACGAAGTCGCGCGTTACGACGAAGTCGACGGCGATACCGATCCGGTCGAGCGTGATCGTGGTGGCGTCACGGGAATTGCGCGTCACGATTGCGGTGGCGATGTCCCGCGCAGCCAGCGCTTCAAGAAGCTCGCGCGCCCCGTGGTTGGCGGTGGCGTTGTGCGCCGCTTCTAATTCAGCTTCGTGGATTACGCGCATGCCGGCTTCGTAGCGCTCGGGCGGCATGGCGCTCAGCGCGTGAACCAGCGGTGTACCGGGTGGCAACTCCAGCTTTCGGCGAATCGCGTCAAAGTCGATGATCGGCACAGTCAGTGTGCCATCGAGGTCGAACAGAACTGTACGGATCCGCGCCAGCACTAGCGTGCCGACTGCCTTGGCGTGGCGTCAACTGTCGTGGCGTCGCGCAAGATATGAAGCAGCATGCCGGCGGCAAGCGCGGCGCCCGCGGCAAGCGCAACCAGCACCAGCCCAAAGCGCTGCGGCCGGTGCTTCAGCGCCTGCCATTCCAGGTACTCGGTGTCGGTCCGCACGCCGCGCACCTGGCGCAGCACTTCGCGCGCGACCGCGTGCTCATCCGCGGCAACCTGCACGACCCCGCCCCCCTGGCCGAACAGCACGCGCGTGGCATTGCACTGTTGAAGCCGCGTCGTCACACCGTTTGCGCGCAACGCGGCGGTGGCAAGCATGGCATCAGCATAGCTGTGCGGGTGATACACTGCGCGCCACTCGCTGACCGATTCAAGCAGCAGCCCGGCGCCGCAGAAGATGCACCGCTCACCGTCGCCGGCCGCTGCCATACGGCACGACGGGCATGTTTCAAGGCGCTGCAGGCGGTTCGCGAACATGGCATAAGCTTAGAGGTGTCGCGAATCTTGTGAAGGGGATACTCATCGGGCTTACCGATCCCAATCTCGACGGGCTGGTGCGGCTGCTGGACGGCGCCGACGATGGGCTTGCGGACACGCTCGTGGACAAGCTCGTGCGGATGTCGCGGGAAGACCTTGTACGTGTGCAGTCACGCGCCGCAGTGAACGAAACGCTGCGCGACGCCGTGGCCAAGGCGGACGTGAGACGGCGTTATGTGACCGGCGATGCCGCATGGGTCGTCGCCGTGAAACGCCCGCAGCCCGACCTTGAGGAGGCCATGCTCGCGCTGGGCGCCGCCTCCGGGTTGCCGGGAGCGATCGACGTAAGCGGGCGGCTGGATGCGCTGGCGCGAGAAGCGGGGGACCGGCTGAGCGGTGACCGCGCGTTCGACATGGGCTTGACCGCGCTCGCAGACGTCTTCAACGCGCACGGCCTGCGCGGCAACGAGGCCGACTACGGCAACCCTCGCAACAGCTATCTGCACTGTGTGCTCGACACCGGTCTCGGCATTCCGATCAGCCTGTGCAGCGTCGCGATCCTTGTCGGCCAGCGACTTGGCTTGCCGGTGCATGGCGTGGGTGCGCCCGCGCATTTTCTGGGGTTCTACGGCGATGCCGACCTGGGCGTCGGTACGTTCTTCGACCCGTATCGGGGGTTTCAACGGATGTCGCGCTCGACAGCAAGGCTGCTGATCGAGCGGCTGGTGGGGGAGTTTGATCCTCGGCTGCTGAATGCCGTGGACGATCGGCAGATCCTGCAGCGCACGCTGAACAATCTGCACGGCGCATGGGGCAAAGATTCCGAGCACGCGCGGAACCTCAGCCGGTGGGCGCGGGTCTTGTCTTGAGAAAACTGCACAACTCGTTTGCAGGTTCAGGGTTAAACGTAAGAATCCGTGTGTTTGTGCCACTAAGCATG
>CAZNBU010000174.1:0-7057 GCA_964571035.1 uncultured Planctomycetaceae bacterium
ATCGCAACCCTGATCCTGCTGCTGGTGTGCGGCGCGGGTTTGGGTGTGTTCTGGATCGTGGTCAATTCATCCGACGACAAGTCGCCGGAGCTGGAAGTGGCTAGTGACGGTTCGACAGCAGCACCGGCGCAACACCCGGACAGCCTGCCAGCACGTAAGACGCCCCAGACCGAAACGCGGAAGACGCTTGGGACCGTGGAAACCCACGATGCGGGAACGCCTGCGGGCAAACCCGCGTCCGCAGATTCGACCCCCGTCATCAACCGCAGAACCGAGGACCGGCCAACACGTGAAACGTCCCGGCTGGAACGCTCGCGGGATGGCGTACGGTCGTTCCCGGGGAGCAACGCGGGCGAGCAACCGTTGGAGGAGTTCCGTGTCACGATCCGTGGGCAGGTCGTTGACCGCTCCGGCCACGGCATCGCGAACGCGCAGGTGCAGGGCATTTTTACGCCGACGGCGTTTGATCCCAACGCATCCGGCGCCGCCCGCGCCCGGCACAGAGCGCGCCTCAGCAGCGGCGAGCTGGGTGTGATCACGACCACCGATTCTGCCGGCTACTTCGAAGCGGTCATCGCGCCGAAGGCTGCACAAGCTGTGACGCGCATTGACGTCACGCTGACGGCAGAGTGCAGCGGATATGTCTCCGACGGCAAGATGAGTGTGAAGGGGTTGAGCAAAGGCGAATCTCGAGACGGCATATCCGTCAAGCTCACACGCGGCGGATCGGTCTCCGGCAAGGTCGTGGACATGCACGGTCAGCCGGTGGCGGGTGTCTTCATCCACGCCACACCGGTTCGCGGTGGGCGCGGCACGCCCTTCGGGTTGACGCTCGACCCGCGCAACCAGGCGAAGTCGGACGCGAACGGTGTGTACCGGTTTGATGCGCTCAAGCAGGGCGAGTGGAACCTGGATGTGAACTCCGCGGGGCACCACAAGGTATCGGGGCCGGATCGCGTTACCGTCGAGGCTTCCAGAGACGTCACCTTATCGGACTTCGTGGTGACATTGCGAACTACCGTAAAGATACGGGTGCTGAACGAATCCGGCGAGCCGATCAACGCGACGAAAGATTCCAGCAGCAACGCCGGAACTCCGAAAACCCGACCGGCGCCGATCAGCGCGGTGGTGACCTACGGGGGCGGCAAGACCCGGCGGGTAACCTCGCTCGTTGTTGAGGACGGCGAGGCCGCGTTCATCGGCGTGCCTGACGACGCGACGCAGATGACGATCGACATGGCTGGGTACAAGACCTCCGATCCCGTACAACTCAGCATCACACCCAACCAGGAAAACCACGCCGGCGACGTGCGCCTGACACGCCTGGAAAAGACGGACTGAATCCGTCGTGGCGCGACGCCTTTGCCCGTTAGCCCTCGCCGCACCCCCGCGAATTTCGCCCAAACCCTCGTATGATGGGGTCTGGAGGGACTTGTATGCGTTCTAGCGCGCTGCCCCTGGTGGGGTTGGCACTGATCATCGTGGGCGGCATCGCCTTCGGGGTCTACTTCTTCGTGTCCGAAAGCTCCGCGCCCACGCCGCGCAATTCGACAGCCGCGGCGCCAGACGACAAGCCCAAACGCGCGCCTAAGCCGGCCCCCGAAAACCGCGCCGCGCCCGCGCCGGAAACGCCACAGCCCGGCGACGCAACCCCAGCCAAAACCGAACCGCCCAAGGACACTACCCCCAAGCCCATTGAGCAGCCGGCGCAGCCCGCAGACACGGGTTTCCGCGTCACGATCTCGGGGCGCGTGCTCGACGAGACCGGCCAGGGGCTGCCGGGCATCGACGTAACGGCGCGCATCGTTCCAGATGCCAAGTCCAACACGGACCGCCGTAAGGAAGACTCACCCGATGGCGCGTCGGATCCGCTCACCACCACCAGCGGCGCCGATGGCAAGTACTCGCTGGAAATCACGCAGGAGTTGAGAAGCAAGCAGCAGACCATCAGGGTCGAGATGGGTGTGACAACGCGTGGATGGGCGCTGCAAAACGCCGTGACCCACGACGGGCTGCGCGCAGGCACGAGCAAGACCGTAGACCTGAAAGTAGTACCCGCCGGCAGCGCGGTTGGCAGGGTCGTGGATTCGAGCGGGAGCCCGCTTTCGCACATGGCGATCAGCGCCACCCGGCTTACCGATGGCGAGCAACGGGCCGTGGCACCAAGCATGAAAGGCCCCACGGCAATCACAGACAGTGCCGGCCAGTACCGCTTCGATGCTCTTCTGGTTGGGAACTGGGAGTTCACGCTGATGCGGAAGGCCGACGGCGGGTCCGCCAAGCCGGTCACCGGAACAGTCGATGCCGGCAGCGAAACCACCCTGGACGACATAGTCCTGAGTGAGCCCGCAACCGTCCGGTTCCGTGCCGTTGACGGCGACGGCAACCCGCTACCGCACGAAATTCGCGAAGCAGGGCTTTCGCTGACATTCGTTTCCCCTGACGGGTCGAAGACAACCATGCAAGCCGTCCCCGGGGACAACGGCACGGTTGATTGCGCGAACGTGCCCGCGAGCGCGACACAGATGCTGGTGCATCACCCGGGTTTGGCTTCAACCGAAACCGTTGCCCTATCGCTCAAGGGCGGGGTCGAAAACGACATCGGCGATGTGCGCCTTACCTTGAAAGCCGCGGGCACAGACGGCGTTCCGGATGGCAGCGTCCCCGGCGAAGACGGCAAATGATCTTCGACCATCCGCTCTCGCGCGCGTTTCACACGGTGGAGGCGACGATATGCGCAAACGCCTGCTGCCGGTTCTCGGGCTGATTCTCCTGTTGCTGATCGGGTTTGGCGCCGGTGTGCTGTGGTGGCTGGACGCGCAGTCCACGCAGCAGGCCAATACCCCGTTGCGCGCGGCACGGTGCACGGGCGGACAGGACGACACGAGCGCTTCAACCGGCAACAAAGGCGTGAAGCCATCACCAACCACGGACACTTCGCGCGATCAGCCCACTGCGCCCGCACCGAGTGACGCAGGGGAAGATCCCAGTGCGTCGGAGCCACCGCCGCCCGAAGCCACCGCTTCTGAAGACAACCCCAAACCGGAAGAGGCGCCAGAAGAGCCGCCGCCGGTGGGCGCTTTCCAGTACTCGTGCACAATTTCGGGACGCGTGTTGGATCAGTCGGGGCGCGGCATTGCCGACGCCGAGGTGTTTGCGGTCATCCTGGTCCACTGCGTCACGAAGGCCGGCGAAGCCAAGCGGCTTGGGCCCACACGCCATAACAAGACCTGGATCACCGACGAAAACGGGCGCTACACGGCAATCCTCCGGCTTGGCTCCAACTGGGACTTCGAAACGATTGACGCCACGATGTCGGCTGAGCTGGCTGGCCTCGCACCGATTGCGGTCGTCCGGGTTGAGCGCATCAAACCGGACGAAAAGCGCACCGGCGTGGACATCACGATGGTCCCCGGCGGGTCGATCGCCGGGTTCGTGCGCGATGAAACCGGCAACCCGCTGGAAGACGTCGTCATCTTCGCCGTGCTGCGCGACCGCGATACCAGCGGCGCAGGCCGTGCCGGCACAATCATCGGCGAGCAGTACACCGTGCGCACGAACAGTGAAGGCCACTACCGCATTGCAGCCGCGAAAGAAGGCGTGTGGCACATCTCGGCGATCTCGACCAGGCACGGCATCATGAAGACAACGCCGATGGTCACCGTCGTCGCCGGCCGCGAAGCCAAGGCCGACGACCTGGTGCTCGGCACGAGTGTCGTGGTGAAGGTGCGGCTGATCGATCCCGAAGGGCAACCCATCAAGGCGGAGAAGTCGAAGATGCTGTACGCCGAGGCCCGGCTCTCTGCGGGCGAAACGGTCCTGCGCACGCAGTTGGCGATCGACGATGCCGGTGTGGCCACAGTCCACAAGGTGCCGGTGGAGACCACGTCAATCACGATCGTGCTGGGCGAGCACCTGGAGAAAGAGCTGGGCAAGCGCCTCTACAGCGACCCGATTTCGGTCGCGCTGCTGCCGAACACGGAAAACGACATCGGGGAAGTCAGGGTCAAGGGCTCGACGCAGGACTAACCGCCCAGTTGACTCAATCGCGCGCCGCATCCTGCCGCAGGCGCTTGAGTTCGCGCTTGGCGCCGCGCTCGCCGATTTCGAGCATCCAGATCAGCAGCAGGAACACCAACCCGACCACCACCGCGTTGCGGGGGCTCTGCGTCGCGAACCCGGCAACCGGCACAGCCAGGATCGCCACAACACACATCACGTTGATCACCTGCTTGAACCCGCGCAGGCGTTCCATGCAGTGTCGCTGCGCTCCGCGGAGTTGAGGCTTGAGGCGTTGCGCCGCCTGTTTTCCACTTTCAACGTAGGGCCTGGTCATGATTGCTTGCCCGCTCGCGCTGTCGCTGCGCCCGCTGCAGGAGCCGTTCCCCAGCCTGGCGGCGGCGTTGCGCGCGCTCGATGCCCCCGATGGAGAAGTATACCACGCCTGTCGCAAACGTCGCCCCCACCAACGACCACGCTGAGCGGATGAGCCCTGCTTCCGTGGGGTCCTGCTCGTTCCAGAACGCAAAGAAAAGGTACGCAGCCGCCAACCCCAGCACCGCCGCCGTCGCCACAGAAACAATTATGCCGCGGCGGCCACGGGCGAGCGCCCGGCGACCCAGCGTCTCCTGCGATTCCGCATCGCTCAGCATGGAGTGCCTCGCGGAAGCTTCGCGGCGTACAGCAGCCATCACCGCGGCCCTGCGTCCGCTTCTTGAGTACGGCGGGATATCTGCATCCACGCCCATGCACGGATTGTAGCTAATTTGGGGCGCGTTGAGGGCACCTGTTGCGCGGCTATTCGATGGCGGCGACAAGCCGGCCGTCGGCGTCGCGGTAGATCACCGCACCCGACGCATCGCGTGTAGGGTAGCGCAGGTTGACGGTCATGCCGTAGGTCCACTCGTTCATGCGCCGGTTCAGCGCGCGCTGCTCGGCGTCGTGGTCGGTGGACGCCTTCTCACCCGCCAGCGCCACTACCTCAGCCGCCCCTGCCGCTTCTATCACCAGTGTCGCGGAGTCTTTCCAGCGCAACACGATCCCCTGCGACGGGCCGGGTTGCTGATCTGTGGCAACTGCCGGCTGACCGCCTTCGCGTGTGGTGCGCGCCGGGTGTTCGGGTTCGTTGACCTGTGCCTGTTCGTTCTCGTGCGCTCGGGGGTCTTCGCCGCGGCGCAAGGCTTCAAGCTCTTCGGGCGTCGGCTCGTACCCGATCACCGCAAGGCACCCGGTCAGCGAAAGGCTCATCACAAGCAGCAGGGCGTAGCGCATGGCTGGAATCGTATCCGCGCCGGGTGTTCCGGCAACCGGCGGGCGCCTGGAGCGGCTTCAATGTCGGGGCGCAGGGTTGGGGACCGCAGCGTTCTGGTTCAGGTCCGAGCCTGGAGTCGGGAGGCGGGAGCAACTACCGCCACCGATCCTGGGGAGCAGTTTGCAGTAGCTCCCGCCTCCCGCCTGACGGCTCCTTGCCTGCTGGATCACGCTCCAGACGATCCCTGGAGACGTTCTAGCCTCCCCAGCGCGCGAGATATGCGTCGAGGTTGAGCTTGCGCCGCGTGGATGCGCTGGTCATGTAGCGCACCTTGCCGAACACCGGCCGCTCGGGCCCCCACGCGCGGTCGAAGCGGCCGAGGCACCACATGATGCCGCTGTAGCTGTTGGGATCGCGGCCATCCAGCGCGTACTTGTTGTTGAGATGGATCATGGTCTGCAAGGCGTCCTGCGGCGTCTTGCTCCAGGCCATGATGCACTTGCCCCACAGCATGCGCAGGTAGTTGTGGATGCGGCCTTGCCCCACAAGCTGGCGTTGCGCGGCGTTCCAGATCTCGTCGTGTGTTGCTGCGGCTTCGAACTGGTCGGTGGTGTAGAGGTACTGACGCGAGTCGCGGACGTGCTGGCGCAGCGTCTCGAGCGCGAATTGGGGCAGCGATTCGTAGCGGTCGTAGTCACCCGGGTGCTTGTGGCACCACTGGTACCCGAGCTCGCGCCACGTCACCAGTTCATCGAGAAACGCTTCAGCGTTGTCGCTCATCCCCCACCACCCGCGTTTGCCGTCCGTTGCGCCGGTCATGTTGTCAGGCGCCCAATTTTCGCGCTTTGCGAGTGCCCCAAGGATCTCCCAACTCGACAAGTGGCCGAAGTGCAGCCACGGCGACAATCCGCTCGCCACGGGATCGGCCACGTCGTTGCGCGACTCGGCGTAGCGGGGAAGCCCGTGTTCGAGCCAGTTCGCCAGGTTTCGCCGGGCGGTCTTCCATCCGCCGCGATCGGGCGCGGGCGGCACGCTGTGGTCGATCGGCAGTGTCGAGAGATCAAGTGTATTCAGGTCAGTCGGCGCCCAGCGCTTCGTGATCTCTGCGGGCAACTTCGGCTGTGGCAGCCGCAACCCGCGCAGCGGTTGCTCAGCCGGCGGATGATCCAGGTGCGGGCGCAGGTACTTCTGAAGCCAGCGGCGAAACGAATGCGCGACCGTGAACTCCCGCTCGGGTGCATGCAGCGGCAGCAACCCGCTGTTGTCCACCTGCTCAAACTGCACCCGTATGCGCGCGCCCGCGGCATCCATCATGCGGGGCAGGAAGAAGCAGGGAAACTCGTCGGTCACGACCGCCACCGCGCGCGCCGCAAGCGCTTCGAGCAGGCCTTTGCCGGCGCGCTTGGTCGGCTCCACATACGGATAGTAGCGCACGGGCGAATCCGCAAAGGCTTCACGGTTGTCAATCATCCCCTGGATCACAAAGCGGTGCAGACGATCGCTCGCCCACGGGTAGTCGCAGCGCAGCGGCTCCAGCACGATCACGCCGACCTGGTGCTCGCGCGCAAGCTCGATGGCGCGTGAGAGCGCATAGTTCGAATGTGGGCGCCGCGCCGCAATCATCCAGTACAGCACGTACTCGCCATCCGCGCGCGGCGGCGCGAAGTTGAGCGAATCCACGCGTATCGAAGGAACACCCACCACCGCACACTAGCCTTGCGGCCTTGTTCCGGAAGCCTTGCGGCAATAGCATGCCCACCCCAGCCCACCGAGGAAAACTAATGCAGCGTCCACTGCTTGTGATCG
>CAZNBU010000175.1:0-7014 GCA_964571035.1 uncultured Planctomycetaceae bacterium
GGGTGAAATGCGTACAACACACCAGTGGAGTTGCCGTTGGACGAGCCCGCGACCGCAAAACCGAGCCGCTTCTTTCAGATTGTGACCACACGCCCCGTGGCGGTGCTGTGCGTGGTGGCGGCGTTCGTGGTGTTCGGCGTGGTTGCCTACGGCAAGCTTGAAACGACGCTGATGCCGGACCTGGAGTACCCCCAGCTCACCATCCGCACCGAGTACCCAGCCGCCGCGCCCGCCGAGGTCGAAGAAAAGGTTTCGCAGCGCATCGAAGAGCGCCTGGGCAACGTACCGGGGTTGATCGACCGCTCCAGCATCTCCCGCGCCGAAACCAGCGACGTGCTGCTCAAGTTTGCTTGGGGCACGAACATGCTGGAAGCCACAGCCGACGTGCGCGACCGCATTGACCGCATCGGGTTTGAAGAAGACGAAATCGAGCGGCCGCAGATCCTGCGCTACGACCCCGCGCAGGACCCGACCATGCGCCTGATGCTCTTCGGCACGGGCCGCCGCGTCGACCTGCTGGAACTGCGCGCGTTCGCCGAAGACATCCTTAAGCCGGAACTCAGCAAGATTGAGGGCGTTGCGGCTGTGCGCGTATCGGGCGGGCAGGAGCGGCAGATCCGCATTGCGCTGTCCGAGCCGCGGCTGAACCAGTACGGCCTGAGCGCGCAGACAGTGCTAAGCCGGGTGCGCCAGGCGCGGGTCGACAGCAGCGCGGGCTTGATCGAGCTTGCGGGTCGCGACGTGATTCTGCGCGTCGTGAGCACTTACGAGTCGCTGGATGTGCTGCGCGACCTCGCGATCACCACGCCGCAGGGCCGCATCACGCTGGGCGAGATTGCGACAGAGATCGACTACGTGCCGCGCGAGCGCGAAACCATCACCCGCTTCGCCGGCGAGGAGACAGGCTACGAGGCGCGCGAAGGCGTGCTGCTGGAAGTGTTGAAGGAAGGCGACGCGAACATTGTCGAGACCGCGCGGCGCGTGTGGGTGGCCCTGTACGGAGAATCCAAGTTCGCCGAGATTCGCGAGCAGCGCGGCGAAGTGGACGCGCGCGACGCTCGCGGCGGCACAACCGAGGTTCAACAGGGCGGCGGGCGAGGCGGTTTCCGGAGAGGCGGTTTCCGCGGCGGTGGTGGATCGTTTTTCAGCGGCCAGCGCTCGTTGGTGGACCAGTTGCCTGAGGGCTTCGGCCTGCGGGTGATCAGCGACCAGAGCTACTTCATTGAGGACGCGGTCGAAGACGTTACCGCCAGCGCCGTGCTGGGCGCGATTCTGGCAGTGCTGGTACTGTTCCTGTTCCTGCGCTCGGTCAAAGCCACGGTGCTGATCGCCGCTTCAATCCCGCTGAGCATCGTTA
Source organism: uncultured Planctomycetaceae bacterium (assembly GCA_964571035.1). Taxonomy (GTDB): domain Bacteria; phylum Planctomycetota; class UBA8742; order UBA2392; family UBA2392; genus JADJRK01. Next base: position 1,358 of record CAZNBU010000175.1, read on the forward strand.
CGACGTTTATTCCGATGCAGCTTTCCGGCGTCTCGCTGAACCTGATGTCGCTGGGCGGGCTGGCGCTGGGCATCGGCATGCTGGTGGACAACAGCGTGGTCGTAATCGAAAGCATCGCGCGCTGCCGAGAAGAAGGCGACCCGCCGCTGCCAGCCGCCATTCGCGGCATCAGCGAAGTCGGCGGCGCGATCCTCGCCAGCACCATGACCACGATCGCGGTCTTCCTGCCGATCATCTTCGTGGAGGGCGTAGCCGGCCAGATCTTCCGCGACCTCAGCCTGACCGTCGTCTTCAGCTTGCTGGCGTCGCTGATCGTCGCGCAGTTCGTCGTGCCGGCGTTGTTCGGCGTCGGGTTCAGCGGACTTGCAACGCTGGGCGCCTTCAAGGTCACCAAAGCCGTTGCGCGCTTCCTGCTGCCGGCCAAGCCCGTACGCGGGTGGCGCTGGGCGCCGTTCGTGCTGAACCGCCTGATCCAGTTCCCGTTCTGGGTCGTCGCTTTGATCGCGGTCGCTGTGATCGACGCGCTGGTCTGGGTCGTGCGATACGTCGTGCGCGGCGTCGCGTTCGTGTTCTGGATTGTCTTCAAGCCGATCTCGGTCGTCTTCGAAGCCGGGTGGAAGTGCATTGAGGCCACCTATCCGCTCTTCCTAAAGGCGGCGCTGGCACAGCCGCTGGTGGTGCTGGGCGGCATCATTTTGGCGGGCGCAATGGCGCTTGGTGTCGGCTCGTCATTAGAGACGGAGCTGCTGCCGGAGTTCCAGCAGGACGAGTTCTATCTCGACATCGCAGCGCCCGACGGCACACAGATCAACGACACCGACAAACGCGCGTCCGCCGTTGCCAAAGCGGCCTTCGACGACGAGGCCTTCCGCGAAAAGGTCGCCCGCATCAACCTTGAAGTCGGCGGCGAGGAATCCGCCGGCGACTCGCGCCCCGTCGGCAGCCACCGCGTGCGCATGGTGGTCACCCTCAAGCGCTCAGCTGAAGCAGCGGAAGTCCTGCCCGAAGTGCAGGCGACCCTGCGCGACGCCGCCGACAACACCACCACATTCCAGGCCACCTCCGAGTTCAGCGCGCCCGCGCTGGTCAAGCTAGACACGGGCTTGCTGGTCGAAGTGCGCGGCGACAACAACGAACGCCTCGGTGAAGTGGCCGCGCGCCTTGCCCGCGCCATGCGCGACATGGAACTGGAAGAAGGCGTGCCCCTGCTGCGTGACGTGCGCACCAGCCTGCAATCCGGCCGCCCGCAGGTGCAGCTTTCCTACGACCGCGCGCAGTTGCAGCGCTACGGCCTGTCGGCTGAGGAAGTCACCGGCGAAGTGCGCAGCAAGATCGGCGGCGCCATCAGCACCCAGTTCAGCCGCGGCGGCGAGGCGCTGGACGTGTTTGTCGAGCTGGCAAAGTCGGACAAGCAAAGCCTGCAACAGGTGCGCGACCTGGAGGTCGCACAGGGGGTGCGGCTTCGCAACGTGCTGGTGAACGACGGCGCCGACTTGCGCGTCACGGAAGGCCCCAACGAGATCCGGCGCGTCGGCAACCAGCGCGCCGTGGTGGTGATGGCTGAGCCCAACGAAGTCGCGCTCTCCCGCGCCGCCGACATGGTGCGCGAGATGATTGAAGCGGGCGCGGTCGATCTCGACGGCAACCAGGTCGCGTTCGCGGGCCAGGTCGAGGAAATGGAAAGCAGCATCCTCGGCCTTGCGCTGGCGCTTTGCCTGGCGGTGTTTCTCGTGTACGTCGTGATGGCTGTGCAGTTCGAAAGCCTGCTCGACCCGCTGGTGATCATGTTTGCGGTGCCGTTCGCCGGCGCGGGCGTGGTGCTGGCGCTGGGCCTTTTCGGGTTACCGGTGAGCGTGATGGTGTTGTTGGGCGCGATCGTGCTTGCGGGGATTGTGGTGAACAACGCCATCGTGCTGGTGAACTACGCCAACCAGTTGCGCGCGCGCGGCCAGAGCGCCAAGGAAGCCGCGGTTAACTCCTCGCGCATCCGCCTGAGGCCGATTGCGATCACGACACTGACCACGCTGCTCGGCCTGCTGCCGATGACAGGGTGGCTTGACCCGTTCATGCCGGCAGCGCAGGCGGTGGCAGGCGCGGTGGACAGCGGCATCACCTGGGGCGTCGAGGCGATCGGCCGCTCCATGACTGCGCCCAAAGACTGGCCGGTAATCGGCGGTTGGTCATTCGGGTTTGAGCGCGGCCTCGGCATGCTGATCGGCGGCGGCGAAGGCGCGGAAGTGCGCAAGCCGCTTGCGATCACTGTAATCGCCGGGTTGGCAAGCAGCACACTGCTGACATTGATCGTGATCCCGACGCTGTGGGCATGGGTGAATATCCTGCAGGGCAAGGTGAAGTTGCGGCGAGAAGCGAAGTGAACGGCAATGATCAATGTTCAATGATCAATGAGCCGCAGGACACGTTGACCATTGAACATTGACCATTGATCATTCGGGAAATGAACCCGGAAGCACTCGCTGAACGCTATCTCGCATCCGTCGAAGCCTTCATCGACACGGTTCACTCCGTGCCCGCGGAGCTGGTGGACTGGCGCGAGCGTGACGATACCTGGTCAACCCGCGATATCGCGTTTCACGTGGCGGATGTCGACCAGATGCTGGGCCTGCGGCTGCGGCGCATTCTGGTGGAAGACTACCCGGCGCTGGCGGGCATTCGCACGCAGGCGACTGTGCAACTCTACCGGAGGTCGCGCCTTGATCTTGGCCTGGCGCTTGATGCCCTGCGCAGCACCGGGGCGTTGAACACGGCGCTGCTGGAATCTCTGACGCCCGCGGTTATGGCCCGCAAGGGCCGGCACAGTGAGGGCCACGACGTAAGCGCAGCCGACCTTGCCGCCTTCATGGCAATGCACATCGAAGCGCACGTGCGGCAGATCAAGCGTGTGTTGAGTAACACCCGTTAGAGCCGGTTCAAGCCTGTGTGCAGAACTCGTCGGCGCAAGACGCGATGCGGCAGGGTTTCGGGTTTTGGGTTTTGGGCGCAAGCGTGGGTAGTTCCCCAACACCGAAAACCCAAGGCACGCAGCATCCTGAGCGAATGCACTCGCGATTTCTGCAGCCCAACTCCGAAACTGCTTCAGCGCGCAATCATCAGGATCAGCGCGCCGGCGATTACCACGCCCGCGCTGAAGACGATGATCCCGATCAACCCAAGCCAGTACCCGGCTTTGGTCATGCCTTCGCCCGCGCGATCCATGCCGCCCATCTGGATGTGCTTCAGGTCGGTCTTGCCCATGACGAAGGCAAGGATCGCGAAGATCGGCACCATCCACCCCAGGATGCCGAATACCAGCAGCATTCCGCCGCGGTGAGGGCGGACTTGCAGGTGCCCATGGCCGTTGGCGTCGTGGGTTACGGGCACCGCGCCGGGCCCCAGCGCGGCGGTGAATCCCGCGTGCCGGTGCGGCGGCTTGATCGGGCCGGTTGGCTTCCTTCGCTGGGAAGCCGATTTGGGCAAACGCGCGCTCGCCCGCTTGGTCGGATGCGGATGCGTAAGGCCGGACATGGGGGTCCTCCTATAAAGATGTGACGGAATTCTCGTCGGAGAATAGGAGCGGGCGGTACGGATTGCCACACAAAACGGGACTTTGCGGCGTACCGGGGTCGGGCCGGATCGTTACAGGAAAAACGGGGTTACAGCGAACTGCCGATCCCCATCAACGCACCGAACAGCACGGCCGCCACAATCATCAGCCCGTAGGCGGCGACGGCAAGCAGGCCAAGCCAATATCCGGCTGTCGTAAGGCCTTCAGCGCTGCGATCCATGACGCCGGCGCGCATTTCGGCGAGGTCGTTCTTGCCCATGATCCAGCTAGCGATGCCGAAGACGGGGCAGACCATCCAGGCCAGCAAACCCAACGCCAGCACAAGACCGCCGCGATGGGGCTTTTCGAAGGCTTGTGGCGCGTGCGGCATTGCGGGGTGGTAGTCAGGCCCCGGCGAGTAAGGCGGCACGGAGCCCTGCCCCGAAGGGTAGCCTGTCGGTTTCGGGCCCTCGGTGTGGTACCCCCGCGCCTGGTCGAATTGTCCGCTCATGGCTCACCCCTCTACATGCGCTGCACTTAAAGATACGCGCGAGTAGAGATCAGGCACTTACAAACTTGCAGCTTCATTGGAAGGCGCCCGCCAAACACAAAGCGCCGCAAACCTGTCGTTCGCGGCGCTTCAATACGTGTCTTGCGTTGTTTGAGCTAGCGCATGCCGCCCGCAGCCATGGCAAGGACGAAGAACCCTACGCCGGCAACGATTCCGACAACCATGAGGATGACCGCGATCAACCCAAGCCAGTACCCGGCGGTCGTGAGGCCTTCACCTGTTCGGTCCATGCGGCCTGCGCGGATCTCCTCAAGGTCCTTCTTGCCCATGATGTACGCCGCAATCCCGAACAGCCCGCAGACGGCATACCCAAGAATGCCGAACGCCAGGATCATGCCGCCGCGATGCGGCGCCACTTGTGCGTAGGCTTGCTGGTGCCCGTACGGTGCTTGAGGCTGCTGCGGATATCCGCCTTGCTGCTGGTTGTAGTTGCCGCCGCTCATGACTTCTCCTTTCGTCAGGCCATGAAGCATAAAGCATGAGTGACGATCATGCGGCTACAAAATGCCGTTGCGTTGAGAAGGGCGTGCGTAGCTTGCCTGTCTGCTACACGCCCTTGAGCAACTTGTCGGAAGCTTTCAGCCACTCCAGGTCGGCTTGCAGCTTGGCTTTCTCCGCGGGATCGGACGCTTGGGCGATCTCCTTCTTGATGCGCTCGATGTCCTCGGGGTTCACGCCCTTGAGGTCGGCGATCGCCTTGGCGTCCTCGCTCAGCACCACGATGTGGTTGTTGGAGACTTCGAGGTAGCCCTGCTTCACCGCAAAGCGGTCGGTCACCTTGTCAGCCAGCGTGCCGCGCGTGACGCGGACTTCGCCGATCCCCAGCTTGGTCACCATCGGCGCGTGGCCGGGGAAGATGCCAAGCTCGCCGTCCCACGCGCGCGCGCTTACGGAAAGCGCCTGGCCGGAATAGACCGGCCGTTCAGGGCTGATGATGTCTACAAACAAGGTGTTGTTCTCTGCCATGTTGATCCGCTAGTTTGGTTTCAGCGGCAAGCCGTTGCCGTCCACCGCGTCGTTTGACGCGAGAATGATGATGCCGTCGATGATCGACCAGATGCCGCCCACGCAAACGAAACTAAGGACAAGCTGCGCGACGCCTACTCCGGTATGACCAGCTACCAGGCGGCCGATGCCGCCGATGCCGACGATGATGGGAAGCAACTGCAGGATCCCGACAACCACTTTGGACTTGTCCGAGTACGGCAGGCCGGTCTTCGGGTCCACGCCGTACGGCGCGTTCGGCGACGCACCCTGCGGGTACTGGCCTTGTGGCTGCGCGTATTGGCCTTGCTGTTGTCCACCCTGCGGTGGGTAGCCTTGCGGAGGGCTGCCTGCCATGACGTCTCCTTTACTTCTGCTTTTCAGCCGTTTCGATGACTTCGTCGATGCTGCCCTTCATATAGAAGGCGTTCTCGGGCAGTGCATCGTGCTTGCCGGCCACGAGTTCGTCGAAGCTGCGGATTGTATCTTCCAGTTTTACGTAGCGCCCCTCGATGCCCGTGAACTGCTGGGCGACGAAGAACGGCTGGCTCAGGAACTTTT
>CAZNBU010000176.1:0-7010 GCA_964571035.1 uncultured Planctomycetaceae bacterium
GGAATGGGGAACAATGTGACGCGGCGTGGTGTGGCGGACTACCTTTCGAACGGTACGCTGTGGGGAGGGTTTAATGTGCTAACGCCATCTTCGTCTGACGAGGTACGTGCGCTACAATTCTCGGGAGGAACGAGCGGGTTCCTCTGGATTGGTGGCGAGTATACGGGGCAGCCAACGGGCAAGTCCAATGACCTGGACGCCTATGCTTACCCGTAGCGTCGCGGGCGTACAAGGCTTGGGGGACGGCAAAGTCGGAGTTTGCCAATGCGACTGTCGCTGCTGTTTGCTGTTGCAGTTCTGGCGCCCTGGCTGACTGCGCAGGACGGGTGGAGGTTGGAGCAGACATCCGCGCCTTGGACGCCAAGGACAGACCACACGGTTACGGTGTTCAACGGCAAGCTGTGGCTGATCAACGGGTTCCAGACTGCGGTGACGGGCAGTGCTGGCGATGTCTGGTCTTCAACGGATGGCGTCAGCTGGGTCGAGGAAGTCTCGACAGCGCCTTGGTTTACGCGCAGCTTTCACTGCACGGTTGTCTTTGACAACCGTTTGTGGGTTCTGGGCGGTTTCAGCACCTCAGCCGGCCCGGGATACGATCCCGCGTACAACGGGTATATGCATGACGTATGGTCGTCTCCGGACGGAGTGAACTGGACGCTCGAAACCATCGCACCATGGCACGGGCGCCACGCCTTTGCCGCTGTCGCTTACAACGGACGTATCTGGGTCATGGGGGGGTTCACGATCATTTCCAACGTGCAGTACTCGCTGAACGATGTCTGGTCATCCCCGGACGGTGTGAACTGGACCCAGGAAGTCGCCGCCGCACCGTGGAGTCACAGAATGACCCACAGGGCGGTCGTCTATGACAACCGCATGTGGGTTATGGGTGGCGGGGGAATAAATGTTTACCCCGGCAATTCGTCCACCGACGTGTGGTCGTCGACGGACGGCATAAATTGGACTCAGGAGACCCCTTCTGCGCCATGGGAAGGGCGTTCTTATCCGACACTCGAGGTTTACCGAAACAAAATGTGGATTGCGTGCGGGTTGGGCGGCCAAAACCACTTGTTCTTCAAGGATACATGGTCGTCGGCTGATGGCGCGAATTGGCAACGAGAGTCGCCTGATGCTACGGTCCCAGGTCGCACACGACATGGGTCCGCGGTGTTCAAAAATCGGCTGTGGGTGTTCGGTGGCGGAAGCGATGTTGCCAGATACAACGATGTATGGTCATACGGCCTGCACATCCACTCGACCACTGCTTCTGATTGGGAAATCGACCACCCCTACTCTGCAACCTTCGAGGCGCGTGAGGGGGATGGGCCTTATGTCTGGTCTTTGGCCTCGGGCGGGTTGCCTACCGGCCTTGTTCTGGGCTCCTCGACTACCGACACCATCACGCTCTCTGGCACGCCCACCGAGCTCGGCGCGTGGACCTTCACCGTGCGCGTCGAGGACCAAGCCACCAACGACTGGGCTGAGTTCATCCACACCATCACCATCCACCCCCCGCCACCGCCCAATCAGCCCAGAACAAATGCCGGCAGCGGCTCAGGCTGCGCCACCAACCCCGCGCCGCATATCCCCGCCGCGATCCTGACAGCAGCCACAGCCACCGCCGCCCTCCTCCGCCGCCGAAGACAAAACAAAGTAGCCTGACCCCTTTTTAGTTTCTCAACTTCGATGTTGGAGTTGTGTCTCCAAGCGTCGTGAGGTCGATTGCGATCGACCCGGTGACGGATAACATCTATGTCGCCGGTCGCCTTTATGTCGTTGGTCAGTCGAACGCGATTGTCGCTGCGGGTTGGAACATGGGTGCCCAGTCGCAGACAACTCATCTTTTTGACGTTCTCGCTCGCAACTTGGGGCCGCCGCTGGAAGAGGGTGATGCGGTGGTCCTTTCCGACGGCAAGCTTGTTGTGGCTGGGGAGTTCGGGGAGATTTGGGACGCAAGCGGGCCATACTGGGTGCCGAGGACGTGCATAATGACGATTGATCCGGCTACGGGGCAGATTCCTTTCCAGCCTTTGCCGATGCAGGTCGCCAGTGACGACCGAATCTATGCGCTGTGCGACGACGACACGACCGGGCAGTTGTGGTGCGGGGGGCGCGACTTCAATGCCCCTGCCTTTGCGCACGTGTTTAGACTACGATACCCTTGAGGTTGTGCCGATGCGCTGGTTACTCTTGCTGACCACAGGTGTGCTTGCCGGGGTGCTCCCTGCGCAAACCGGTTGGCGTATGGAAACCGCAAGCGCCGAGTGGACGAATCGCTGGCATCACAACGCAATCACCTTCAACGACCGGGCATGGGTATTCAATGGCCTTGAGGGCGGCACACTTGGAACGTTGTCTGATCTTTGGTCAACGCAGGATGGCCTGAGTTGGACCGAGGAGTCCTCTGCACTCCTATGGCACGACAGGCTCAATGCCGTAGTAGTTGAATTTGACAACCGCATTTGGATGTTCGGTGGACGGTGGTCAGGATTGTACATGAACGATGTATGGTCCTCGCCCGATGGGATGAATTGGGTGCAGGAAACGGCCCAGGCACCGTGGGATGGACGAACTTACCACACGGCGGCCGTTCTCAACGGCAGGCTTTGGGTGCTCGGGGGTTTGAAGAAGCAGGGCTCGACCTATTCGCTGCTCAACGATGTCTGGTCGTCTTCCGATGGCGTTAACTGGACGCAGGAAGTTGCCGCCGCAAACTGGCCTGCCCGTAACGGTCATGCAACGGTCGCGTTCAACAACAAACTTTGGGTGCTGGGGGGATGGGACGGCCAAGACCGCAACGACGTCTGGTCGTCGTCCGACGGCATCAACTGGACCGAAGAAACTCCGGCAGCGGGCTGGGACCCGCGCACCTCACACGCCGCGGTGGTGTTTCGCAATCGGATGTGGGTGATTGGCGGTATCGACCCCAACGTGTTCAGGTTCCGAGACGTTTGGTCGTCCGACGACGGCGTCAACTGGCAACAGGAGCCGACGCCGCCGTGGTCGGCACGACACGGCCACGCGGCGTTTGTGTTCCGGAATCGCCTGTGGGTCCACGGGGGATCGGGCGATGCGGGAATCCCGCCGGACGATGCGTGGTCGTACGGCATGCACATAGTTCCCGGGAAGCTTGGCGCGGGCATCATTGAGGTGCCTTACTCGAAGAACCTGGAGGTTCGGCTTGGGATTGGGCCTTACACCTGGTCGATGGCTGGGGGCACCCTGCCGCCGGGATTGACGGCAGACACGTCTACTACAGGCGCCACGGTCAATGTGTCCGGCCTCCCTACAGCGACAGGCCAGTGGACGTTCACCATGCGCGTCGAGGATCAGGGCAGCGGTGATTGGGCTGAGCAGGAGATCACGCTCAAGATCAATCCTCAATCCAGCCGCGCGGACCGCACAGACGACAGCGGATGCGCCAACCAACCCGCGCCGCAGATCCCAGCCGCGATCCTCACAGCAGCCACAGCCACCGCGGCCCTGCTGCGCCGCCGTCGCGTTCTTGGGTAGCCATCAGGCAGCGCCCACGCCAAGGTGGATTCCCCTACCGTGTTCGCTATGATTCGTGTCCCCCTTGGTTCGCGGGTTTGGCCCGCCTTTGCTGGAGTGCTCCTGTGCGCGTCTTTGCTTCGCTCGCTGTGCTGCTTCTGGCATTGGCTGGGATTGTGTCCGTTCATCGCGCGCAGGTTGCACCCGCCCCGGTGGCGCCTGTGCCCGCGCCTGATCCCAAGCCTGCTGACGAGCCCTCCGGTGCCACCACACTTCGCATTCCGTTTGCGCAGGGCTCGCCGGGGCTGGACCCCCACCGCACCAGTGGGCTTGACCCACTCAGCATGCGCGTGATCAGCCTGGTCTACGACACACTGTACATGTGGGAGCCGGGCGAAACCGGCCACGTGGTCCCCGCGCTGTCCGACGGGTGGCCCGCGATCAGTGAAGACGGGCTGACCGTCACGATCAAGCTGCGCAAGGGCGTCAAGTTCCACAAGCACGCCTGCTTCGGCGAGGCGCGCACGCGCGACCTCACAGCCGCCGACGTGGTCAAAAGCATCAAGCGCGCCGCCATGTACCGCGAAACCGGGATGGGTTGGCTGCTGGACGGGCTGGTTGTCGGGCTTGACGACTACGCGCAGTCGCGCCGCCGCCGCTCGCGGGTGAACAACGCTCCGGTCGAGGGTCTGGCTGCGACCGACGACACTACGGTCGTGCTGAAGCTTACGCGGCCGTGCGCGTCGCTGCCGACGATGTTGGCGCACCCGGGGTTCTCGATCATGCCGTCCGAGGCGATGGACGGCACCGTTGAAAACCTTGGCGAGCGCGGCGTCGGCACGGGGCCTTACCGGCAGAGCGCGATTTCTGAGGGCGTGGTCTACGCGTTCTCGCGCGTACCCGGCCACTGGGGCGGCACGCCGCACTACGAGCGGATCATCTTCGCGGCGGTGAACTGGCAGGAGCTCGACGAGCAGTTCGCACAGGGCACTTACGCCGAGTTCCAGCTCTGGGACCAGACGATGACCGAGCTGGTTAGCGAGGGCAAGCCAATCGAGCGCCTGCAACCGGCTGAGCTGCGCCACCTGGACGGGCACGGGTATTACTTCGTCGCCTTCAACATGGATGACCCGATCTGGGGTGCAATGGACGACGACGGCCGCAACCTGCGCCGTGCCGTTTCGCTGGCGTGCGATCCCCGCGACTTTGCGGCGGGGTTCGGCGGGGAAGACAGGTGGTGGAGCGCGCAGCCGTCGCTGCTGCCAATCGGCACGCTGTACGCCGACAGCGGAGACGCCGGTGAGTACGGCAAGCACGACCTGGACGCCGCGAAGAAGCTTCTGGAGACCACCAAGTACAAGGGCGGCATCAACCCGGACACCGGCAAGCGGCTGGAACTCGACATGCTTTCGAGCGCGGGCGGCACGAACAGCGCGATGGACCGCATGCTGCGCAAGGGGCTGAACAACCTGGGTATGCAGTTGACGGTGCGCAACGTGGAGGACGAGGAGTACCGGGCCGTGTCGCGCTCCGCCGACCAGCAGGCGTTTGTGGCGGGGTGGTTCCTGGACTACCCGGACCCGATGAACTTCTTTCAGCTGTTTCATTCGCGGAATGCGGGCAAAGAGCTGGAGTTCGGCAACATCGCGCGCTACAGCAGCACCGATTTCGACAAGCTGCTCGACGACTATGAGCGGCTGCTGCCAACGCCCGAGAATGAACCCAAGCGCCGCGAGCTTACGGCTGCGATGTCGAAGCAGATCGCCAAGGATCAGCCGACCATCCCGGTGATGCACCAGAAGCGCGCGTACATCCGCAGCGGCAAGATCGACTGGCCAAACATCCCGCGCCAAACGTACAACGACCTGCGCTTCACGAAGGAGAAGGCGGAATGAGGCGTTGGGTGTCCGCGATCTCGGGCATGGGGATGTTCGCGTGGCTGTTCGCCGTGCTGGCGGTGGCGCCGAGTTGCGGCAGCCGCGCTGCCGCGATCGCCTCAGAGGACGCGGGCCAGATCGTGGTGCGCCGTGAGGAAAGCACCGACCCGCGCTGGCTTGACCCGCACCTTGCCGGCGACGTTGTTTCCAGCCGACACTGCGGCATGACCTACGAATGTCTGTACCAGTACGACTATTTGGAGCGCCCGGCCAAGCTGGTCCCGTGCCTCGCTGAGTCGATGCCGACCTACGACGAAGGAACGAAGACCTACACCTTCAAGCTGCGCGACGACGTCTACTTTCAGGACGACCGCTGCTTTCACCCGGACGCCGCTGGCCGGAAGTTCCGCGACGCGGGCGAAGGCGAAGGTCGCCAGAACGACAAGGGCAAGGGGCGCAAACTTACCGCGCGCGACTTTGAGTATTCGCTGAAACGCCTCGCCGCGCTGGACAGCGGCGGGTTCTGGGTGATCGAGGGCAAGATCAAAGGCCTCGACGAGTTCCGGGGCGAAGCGCTCGCAAAGCAGGGCGAGGGCCCGGTTGAAGATCCGGACAAGCTCTGGCGCGAACACCTGAACACAGCCGAGGTTTCCGGGATCAAGGTAATCGATGACCTGACGTTCAGCGTCACCGTCAACGAGGCATATCCGCAGTTCCTGTACGCCATGGCGCTGAGCTACGGTGCGGCAGTCGCCCGCGAGGCCGTCGAGTACTACGACCGCGACTTTTTTCGCAAGCCGGTGGGCACCGGCCCGTTTGTGCTGACCAGTTGGCGGCCGAACTGGGCAATCGTGTGGGATCGGAACCCGAGCTTCCGCGAGGAGTACTTTCCGACCAGCGATGAGCCGGAAGATGCGATCTACAAGGACCTGATGGGCAAGCGCCTGCCTATCGCCGACCGGGTCGATTTCCGCATCATCAAGGAATCACAGCCGAGCTTTCTGAATTTCCGGAAAGGGCTGCTTGATGTCGCGGGCATCGCGAAGGACCAGTTCGACGTAGCGATCCAACAGGCGGAACTCACGCCTGCCCTGCAGGCGCAGGAGATCGGGCTGCAGATCTACGCTGAGCCGACGATCCACTACATCAGCTTCAACATGGAGGACCCGGTCGTTGGCGTCCCGGCAGGCGACAAAGGCCGCGCAATCCGCAAAGCGTTTTCGATGTGCGTGGACCGCGACGCTTACATTCGCCGCTACCTAAACGGACGCGGCGAACCCGCCAAGCAACTGGTGCCGCCCGGCGTGAACGGCCACGACAGAGCCAACGATCTCGCCGGCCAGCGCTACGATCCAGCCGCGGGGCGCAAGCTGCTGGAGGACGCGGGTTATCTGCTGGAGGGGGCAGGCGACACCTGGGTGTGCAAAGACCCGTCTACCCAGAAGCAGATCTCGTTCACGTTGCTGTTTCGCAGCACAACCGATGCCACCAAGCAGACCGCGATCTTCATGAAGGATTCCGCTCGCAAAGTGGGCATCAAGCTGGAGACTGAGTTACTTACGTTCCCCGAGTTCCTGCGTCGGCAGGACGAAGGCACCGGCCAGGCTTATGACGCTGGATGGGTCATGGACTACCCCGACG
>CAZNBU010000177.1:0-7007 GCA_964571035.1 uncultured Planctomycetaceae bacterium
AGCGTTGCTTGCGGCGCTTTTGGCGCTGGCGCTTGGGGCGTTTGGGCTGCGCCGACGCACGACGTAGTCGTTGGCTGAATCTAAAACGCGGCCCGCTGTTGCGGGCCGCGTTTGTGTTTTCTGACGGTGCTAGACCTGCTTCAGGCACTCGTCGAAGACGCGCATCATGGTCTTGTCGGGCAGGAAGAAGCTGACTTCCTCTACCGTGCTTTCGCGCGTGTCGTGGCGCAGGACTTCGCTCAGCAACAGCTCCGCGACGCGCTTGATCGGGATGTTGCTGGTGGCCATGCCGATGGGCGGAATCGCAATCGTGCGCGCGCCAATCTCTGATGCCCGCAGCAACGATGCCCGCAGGCTGCTGACGATGCTGTCTTCAGTTGAAACCTGGTCGTAGTTCATGCTGGCGGCGTGGATCACCCAGCGCGCGTCCAGGTCGCCGGCGTCGGTCACCACGGCATCGCCGAGGTCCAGCTTGCCGATGGCAAGGCACTGCCGGATGATGTCGGTATCCACCTCGTCGCCGAGGCTGCAATGGGCCTCCGGCGCGAAAATCAGGTCGTTGTTGATTTCGCTGACGATGGCATCGGCGGACGCTTCCTTCACCGTGCCCAGCTTGAGGTGGATGTGTTCCTTGTTCATGCGCGCGAGTCCTCCGAAGCGGCACGTTATACGGGCCGCAGCCGCCAAATAAAGGCAACGCCGCACAAACGCGCAAAGGTTGCTGAATCATCCCGATGGGAAGGCTTCGTGGCGGATCACGCGCTCAACCTGGTCCAGATGCCGGTGGTGGTGGACCGCGTGCAACTCAAAGGCCTGCGCGAGGTTGAAGCGAATCAGGAAGCTGACCGGGCTGCCGAAGCGGATCTTGCCAAGCGCCAGCCCGTCCGCCTGCTCCGCCAGTTGCCGCAGCGCCGCCGTGACCTCCAGGAAGCGGGCGAATTGCTGGTCTTTGTCGTAGTCGCTGGCTGCCGGCTTGAACACGCCGGGCGCCGGGAAGCGGTTCTTGCTCGGGTCTTTGCGCAGGTACTTGATGGTCAGGCGTCCACCCAGCGGGCCGTTGCCGTACGGCTCGCCCCCAACCTTGCCGTCCGCCAGCGCGCCCTCGATCAGGGGACCCATCTTGTCGACATACAGCCCGGCGCCCTTGTTGAGATGCTCGAGGCACTGGTTGACCGACCACTTCTTGGGGCCCGGTTTCCAGTTGGCTTGGGTGGCGGACAAACCGCCCACCATGGATCGCACGCGTTCGTCGGCTTCAAGGTAGCGCTGAATGCAGGTTGTGAGCAGGTTGCTTTGCATCGGTGCCTATTGGCGCAGAAAACCGCGCGCGGTCAACTGTTTGTTGTGAATGCGCCCCAGCAGCAGTTGCGCTGAAATTGCGCCGATCAGCGCCAGGAACATATCCCACTGCGTATCCCACTGGTCGCCCTGCGTCCCGAGAAACGCGTCCGCACCCTGGCCCAGCGCCACGGCGCTCCACCACTCCAGAAGCTCATAGAACGCACTGAATGCAAGGCAGATGCTGGTGACCGTGAGGAACAGCCACCCGCCGGGCTTCAATGGCGACTTTCGCAGCAGGATCTCGCGCGCCAGGATCGCCGGGATGAAACCCTGCGCGAGGTGGCCCAAGCGGTCGTAGTGGTTGCGTTCAAGGCCAAGCAGGTCGCGCACCCAGTACCCAGCCGGCACCTCGGCGTAGGTGTAGTGCCCGCCAAGAATCAGGATCAGACCGTGAATGAAGATCAGCACGTACAGCAGCGGCGTCAGCGGAAACCCGCGGCGGGTAAGGACCAGCAGCGGGATCGCGAACATCACCGGCGCGGTCTCCAGGAACCAGGTCAACCTGTCCGCTGGCCCGATACCGGACGCCACAAGCGCGAGCACCCAGAGCGCAAGCAGCACTGCCATCCAGGCCGGCGCCAATCGCGGCCCGGAAGACGCCACCGTATCGCTCATTAATCCTCCAACCCAAACTTGCGCGTCAAGCACCGCGCGACGAACTATTATTGAGTATAAGCATCACGAGGCCGGCATGTTTGATGTGATCCCGGAAGTGTTGTCCCGTTCGCACCGGGGCATCTGCCCAACCTGCGGGGCGGCGATGCCGCTGGCTGAAAGCGGGCGCGAGGCGCGTTGCGCCTTCTGCGGCGGCGGGTCCACGTTGCAGCATCGCCTGCGGGCCATTGAAGCCAATGCCGGTGACCTGCAAGCCCCGAAGATCAAGGGCGCCACGCGCTGGCTCAAGAAACAGGCGCGCTATGAAAAGTGCACCTGTCCCGGGTGCGGCGCCGAGTTTGAAGCTGACACCGAACAATCCATCCAGACCTGCAAGTACTGCGGTACCCAAAGCAAGCTTGAAACGCGGCTTGTCGCGATCACCGCCGACGACATCGACCCGCCACAGCGGCGCTCGCACGCCGACCGGCTGAACCAAAGCCGAAAGTACGTGGACTACCCGTGGAACATCTCCACTGAGCAACTGTGCTGGCGCATCATCCATGAACCTGAGTTGATGCCGCGGGTGTACTTCGCGCAACGCTTCCGCAACTGGGGCTACATCAACCACACGGCGGTGCATTTCCTGCCGTGGGTGCTCAAGCACGTGCAGACCGACGACGACATGGTCGCGCTGTATGCCTGTGACGCCGTCGGCAAGCTGTTGTGCCAGGGCGACCCGACATTGTGGCCGGGCACGATCCAGGCCTGCCGCGGCGTGATCTTCGATGTGAATGCCAAGCGCACCATCCTGAGCGAACTCGGCCTGGGCAAGGGCGTCTGCGTCAAGACTTTGATCGACGCAGCCGAGTACGCCGCCTCGCAGGGCGACCGCGACTACTGCTGCCACGCGCTGTGGGCGGTCAACACGCTGATCGGGCGCAACTTCGATGAGCACCCCACGATCGCCGAGATCGTGCTGTACCGGCTTTTCTACGTCACGGGCCCGGTGCTGGGATGGGCGCTCTACACCATGCGCGAGAGCTACCTGCGCGGGCGATACCCGTGGCAGACGCTCGCGCGGGCCATCGACGAGTTGTCGGCCGAACGCCCTGAGGTCGTGCCGCACATGCTTGAGTGCTTCTACTCCACGAAGGCTGAAACGCCGGAAGACTACCGCGAGCGCGTTGCCATCATCACCAACGCTCAATGCTGGGGCGGAAAAGCCGCCGGGTGCGAGATGCTGCACTATCCACCTGAGGACGATGCGCTGCTGGCGGAAGGGCTGGACGCGATTGATAGTGCGCTGGATGACCCGCACGCCGGGTGGTCCGCCGAGAACACGCTCTACAAGCTGGTGTGCGCGGACAGCAAACGCACCGCTCCGCCGCTGGACACGTTGGTGCGCAAGCGCGGCGAATCGCTGAGCTACCGTGTGAAGCGCGAGTACATCCGCCGCAACCCGGACACGCCGCTGCTGGACACCAGTGTGCGCTACAACTGGCAGTCTGATCCCAAGCGCGAGCTGGACCCTGAAATGGAGAGGCTTCGCGGCGTGTGGAAGGAAGGCATCAACTCGGCGGTGAGTCTGCACCGCTCACAGGTGGACGAGTGGCGCAAGCGCGCAAAGGCTGCGGAAGACCTTGAGCTTGATGTCTTCCTGGAGGAAGAGCCGCCCACGCTGCCGCTGAACGCAGCCGCGCTCGAGCAGATTCGCAGGCGCGAGGAGCAAGCCGCGAGCAACAAGGCGGCGAAGCGCATCGTGGAACTGCAAGCCGAGTACAACGACCGCGTGAAAGAAAATTCGGCGAAGATGATCGCGAGCAGGAATGACCCAGCGGCCATGGAGCGATACGCGGCCGAGTTCCAGAAGCTCACCTCCGACCTGCAATCCGAGATTGAACGGCTGCGCGGAGGCTGAACGTGGCTGAATCCGATGCAATCGCGCGGCCGGAACACCCGGCAACCGTAGAGTCGCTGGCGGCCGATCTGCGCGCGCTGGGCGTGCGCGAGGGCATGACGCTGCTGGTCCATAGCTCGCTGAGCTCACTCGGGTGGGTGGCAGGCGGCGCGCACGCTGTGATCCTTGCGCTGCAATCGGCACTGACTGAAGCCGGCACGCTGGTCATGCCCGCTCACAGCACGCACAACACGGAGCCGTCATGGTGGCGCAGCCCGCCGGTGCCGGAGGAGTGGTGGCAGACGATCCGGGATTCGCTGCCGGCCTACGACCCACTGCTGACCCCAACGCGCCGCATGGGAGCCATCGCTGAGTTGTTCCGCACCTCACCAGGTGTCGTGCGCTCAATCCACCCGCAGCATTCGTTTGCGGCTTGGGGGCGCCACGCAGCGCTTGTCATTGAGGATCACCGGCTGGAGTCGCCGCTGGGGGATTCTTCGCCGCTCGCGCGCGTGTACGAGCTGGACGGGCATGTGCTGCTGCTGGGCGTGGAGCACGGCAACAACACGTCCCTGCACCTGAGCGAGCACCGCGCCGACTGGGCCAAGCCCACGCAGCACCAGGGCACAGCCATGCTGGTGGAGGGCCGGCGCAAGTGGGTGCGCTTTGAGCAGGTGCATTACGACTCGGAAGATTTCACAAAGATCGGGTGGGACTTCGTGCAAACCGGCAACGTAAAGGCCGGCAAGGTCGCGTGCGCCAAAGCGCAGCTAATGCGCCAGCGCGACGTGGTGGACTTCGGCGTTGATTGGATCACTCGCAACCGGCGTGCCTCGAACACCTGAGACACCGGAGCTTGGTAGAAGCAACCACGGGTGAACACAGGTGAACACGGTATGAATGGACACGTGTTCACCCGTGTGCACCTGTGGTTTCCTACTAAGCGTTCGGTTATGGCCAGTACGCAAATGGCGTTAGGCGTACAGATCAGGATAGAGCTGTTGCAACTGCTGCTTCAGCGCTGCGTGCATCTCGTACAAGAACAGCTCGGCGTACTCCGGCTCGATCGACTGTGAGTACCCCATGCGCTTGGCCAGCGCCGCCGCGGCTGCCATGGCCGCCTGCTGGCGCGCGCTGCTGGAAATCGTGCTGAGGCGCGTGCCGAACTCCTCAAGCCGCGCGTAATCGAGCGGCGTCAGCTTACTCATTTCGCTATGGTTCAGCGTGAAGAAGTGGTACGGCAGCATGAAGTACGGCGGCACGTACGGCCGTGTGCCCGTGTTCGGCGGCATCTTCTGGACCACCACCAGCGTGCCCGCCACAAGGTCCGGGATGCCGCGCGTCTTGCGATCCACGAACATCCACACACCCAACGCGGACATCGGCGCGAACATCAGGAAAAGCTCCGCGCTGAATACGCCGATGAACAGCAAAGCCGGCAACGGCCCCACGATCGCGAACCTCACGAACGACTTCACGACGCCCTGACGCGGCGAAATTTCCTCGCCGTCTTCCTGCACCACGCGCAGGCGCGTCGCGCGCTTGCCCGGCGTCTGGCCCGAGAAAAACACCTCAAACAGGAAGAAGTAGCCCGTGTTGATCAAAAACAGCGCCAGCAGAAACAGCGCCGTCGAAAGCCCCGGCGCCCGCGCGAACAGCACCCCCAGCGGCGTGACGATGACCAGCATGACCAATGCCAGCGCCGCGCCCGTGATCAGCGCGATATCCAGCAGGAACGCCAGCACGCGCGCGAACGGGCTTGCCACCTCGAACCCCACCCGCACGTCCTCAGGCAGCGGCACGTCGTGGCGGTACAGCATGGTCGCCACGCGGTCAGCCCCCAGCTCGGGCCGGGTGGCTTCGGTGAATCCTGCCCTGTAGGATACGTCCATTGAGGTCCTATGGCTGGCTGGCCGCATCATATATCCGCCGTCGCGTCACGCGCACTGGAACGTTGGCGATATCTTGCTGCTGAGGGTCTTTCGTGGTCGCGCTCGCGCCAGAAGGGCAAGGGGCAGGACGCTGTGGAAGCCTTCACAGCCGCCTACCGCCGCAGCGCGACCGAGCTGGCGCGCGTCAAGGCGTTCAGCCCGGACCGCCAACTGGCGGACTATATCGAGACTGCGGTCGCGAACGCGCATTTCGCGGTCTACAAACAACGCCGGCCGAAGTTCCGTGATGTGGTGCGCGGCGCGGTGTTCGGGTTTCCCGCGCTGGTGCGGCAGTACTGGGCGTACCACCTGGTTTCGATCCTGATCACGTTCGTGTCCGCGGCGATTGCATTTGTCGCGGTGACGACCAATCCGGACACCTTTTACCTGTTCATTGACCGCGACCTCGCGGGCGGGCGCGACCCCTCAGCCAGCACAGAGTTCCTGGCATCCGGTCTTGGCGGGCGGGATTCTTCGCTGGACGACGACACCGGTTTCTCCGGCATGCTGTTCACACACAACACGCGCGTTGCATTCATGTGTTTCGCGTGGGGCATCGTGCTCGGCCTGCCGACGATTTACCTGCTGATCAAGAACGGTCTGATGCTGGGCTCGTTCGTAGCGCTGTACGTGCAGCGGGGCCTGGGCGTTGAACTGGGCGCGTGGCTGTTGCCGCACGGCGTGCCGGAGTTCGGCGCGATCCTGCTGTGCGGCGGCGCAGGCCTGGCGCTCGGGCACCGCGTGCTTAACCCGGGCACCGAAGCGCGCAGCAAGAAGCTGCGGAAAACCGCCGAGGACGCCTGCCTGATGGCGCTGGGGTGCGTACCGCTGCTGGGCATCGCGGCGGTCGTAGAAGGCGTGTTCCGCCAGAGCTACGCCAGCACGGAGGTGCGCTACGCCCTGTTCGCCGCGCTGCTGCTGGGGTTGGGTTCGTGGATCGTGTTCGCGGGTCGCCGGACGACCATCCGGTGAGCATCGCCAAGGATCCACCATCCTTGCGGTGGACCCTCAGTAGCAGGCCTTCAACATCGTTCAGGATCGATTTGAACCGCCGCGGTGGCTTCAGTCCGCTTTGCTGACATCGATACGAACCGTCTGAGCCGGCAGATCGGGCGTAAGCGTGACATAGTCGCCAACAAGTCGTCCATCCCCCGAACGCCCCACATAGACGTGATACCTACGAAGGGCTAGAAGCGGTATCAAAAACGGCGTAGCAGGATGATGATGCACCCGAGCTGAAC
>CAZNBU010000178.1:0-3386 GCA_964571035.1 uncultured Planctomycetaceae bacterium
CAACCTGTGGGCGCCAAGCCACGACTGGGTGCCCGCGCCCAGCGACCGCGAGCAGCAGCAAGAAGTCCCGTTCCCCGGCCCCAGCATCAAGAGCGAGGGCTGGGCCGGCGAGAGCGAGGGCCACCCGGATCCCGCGCAGGGCGGCGGCGTGATCTTCCTGCCGCCGGATCGAGGCGTCGCGGACAACAGCGACGACGGCGACCGCGACACGTGGGTAGTGCTGCACCCGGAAGTCTCGCTCGGGTTCGGCCTGCCCGGGTTCGAAAACGGCACGCTGCTCGACGGTTGGGCGATCCAGCTCGACGCGCCCGGCGGTGACCTGCTGTTCACGCCCGTCAATGAAGAAGGCAACGCCGACGAATCCCCGCGCGCGGTGCAGATCAACGGCGACGCCGCAATCACCGGCAAACTGACCGTCAGCGGGTTGATCGATCCCACCGGGCTGCAGCTCGACCCGCAGGCGAACAACCCGGGCGCGGCGCCAACGCTTTGGGCGCACACCGGCGGACGCCCGCGCTGGGGCGACACCGGGCAGTTGGCACTGCTGGGTGACCTGGTCGGCGTGATGAAGACCGCCGTGGTGTCCTACACCGGCACCGGCATCAGCGGCCATGCCGTTGCGCTTACCGGCATCAACCGCGCGCACGCGCTGGCGCTGATGGGCCGCTCGTCGGGGGTGGGCATTGCGCTCGCGCTGCCGGGCGGTGCAACGGGCGCGCTCACGTTCAAACACGCGGCCACCGGCAGCAACGAAGCGAGCTTCTCATTGGACGCGCCTGCCGCGGGCGTCGCGCAGGCACTCACGATCAACAACACGCTCGCCGCCTTCAACGACGGCGGCGAGGTCTACGACATCCTTGTCATCGGCACCTGAGGAGACCTATGGACCCCCTGTCTTCCATCGCCCTTGCCGTAGCCGGCACGTGGATCGGCGCAATCGGCATCGGCGTCATCCGCATCGGCCTGAAACTGAATAACACCGTGCAGCGGCTGACCGTCGTGGTGACAGCGCTGGACGGCGAGGTGCAGCAGCACCGCCGCGACCTGCGCGGTGTGCGCGCGACAGCCGCCTTGCAGGCGGAGCGCCTCAGCGTGCTGGAGGCCCACACCCGGTAGAAACTACTTGTCTCTCGCAAAGACGCGGAGGCGCAGAGAACTGCAAGACCAGTGCCGCACTGCCCCCGCGACAACGACCCCTGTCCTTACTGCTTTTGCAGTCTCTGCGTCTTTGCGTCTCTGCGAGAGCCCGCCTTTCCCAACTTCATTCGAGGACACCATGCGAATCACCATCCTTCTCCTTATGTGCATCGCACTGTGCGGGTGCGCGCTTCTGGACTCCATGCTTGGTGGGCGCACCGTTCACGCCACCGACGAGCAGGGCCGCCCGCTGTACGAAACGCCCGCGGGCGAGCTGACCACCGAACCCGTTGATCCCGCAACCGGCTTGCCGCACGCGCCGAAGCAGATCACGCTGGTGAACCCGGACGGCGCGAGTGCCGCCGCCGAATGGCTGAGCGCGCTCGGCCCCTGGGGCGCGCTGGCGGGCGCGGTAACCACGTTGGCCGCCGGCGCCTACGCCCGCGCGCGCAACCGCCAACGATTGAGCGAAGCCGGCCTGCGCAGACAAGCCGAGCAGCAGCTCAACCTCACCGGCAGCGCGCTCACGTTCGCGCTGCGCATGATCGAAAAGATCAAGCAGGGCGAAGCCGTAGACGCCAACCGCGACGGCCGTATCAGCCTCAAAGAACTCAAGCAGTGGGTGCAGCAGCAAGGCCGCAACTTCGAGGACCCGCGCTATCTGGGGGAGCTCGTGCGCATCGCCAACGCAGCCCTGCCGCAGAGCGAGCAGCAGGCACTGGTGCGTCGCGCGCTGCAAAAGGTGTGAGCATTGCCGCGCCGCACGTACTATGGAATGCGCCGGGAGGCCCCGGCGCATTCGCCTTGGCCGTTGGAGCCCACATGAAGAAGTTGCTGTCCGTGTTCGCGCTCGCGCTGCTGCCCGTGCTGCTGCTGGCCCAGGACAAACCCGCAGAAAAACCGGCTGACAAACAGTGGCCCGAGCGCAACGCCGAAGCCACCGTCCCCGCCACCCAGCCCGAGAAGGGCCCCGGCGGCAAAGACTACAAGCACGCCAAAGTCGAGATGTACACCGCCGGCGAGGGCAACAAGCGCTACTGGGTCTACACCCCCGCCGAGCCGAAGGCGGACAAAGCTCCCGTCGTCGCCTTCATCCACGGGTACGGTGCGCTGGAGCCCGACTCGTACGTGCTGTGGCTGGAGCACATCTGCAAGCGGGGCAACATCGTGATCTACCCGCAGTACCAGCAGCACGGCCTTGAGCCGAGCAACAAGTACGCCCCCAACAGCGCCGAGGCGATCCTGGCAGCCTTTGCCTACCTTGAAGAAGACAAGCAGCGCGTACAGCCGATCCGCGAAAAGTTCGCCATCGCCGGGCACTCCGCAGGCGGCGTTACCGCAGCGAACATGGCCGCCGACTGGGAGGCGCTGAAGCTGCCCAAGCCGCTGGCAGCCATGCCGATACAGCCCGGCCGGCACTTCAACTATCGCAACAAGGACCAGGCAAACGGGCTGATCCCGCTGAGCGAGTACAAGAACATCCCCGCCGACTGCCTGCTGCTGTGCGTGTACAGCGACAGCGACGACACCGTGGGAGCGTGGTGCGCGCGCAAGATCTTCTCCGACGCGACGACGGTGAAGGCTGCCAACAAGAACCTCGTCGAGTTCGTCAGCAGCGACTACGGCAAGGACCCGGCAATCCCCCACCACCGCACGCCAGCCGCCGCCGAAGGGTACGTGGACCACTGGGACTGGTACGGGTACTGGAAGCTGCTGGACGGGCTGACCGACGCCGCGTTTCACGGCAAGAACCGCGAGTACGCGCTGGGCGACACCGAGCAGCAGAAGTTCATGGGCAAGTTCAGCGACGGGCGCCCGCTTGAGCCCGCCAAGGTGTGGACCGGCGACGCCAAGGTGGACCCGGAGCAGGACTACACCCCGGTATACGACCGCCGCGGCCGCCGCACGACACCCCCCGCTGAGGAGGGTGACGACAAACCCGCCGAGAAACCCGCCACCGACAAGCAAGGGTAGCCACCGCTTGACGTGGCATCGGCCTCTGGCCGATGGAGTTCCATCGCCGTCCCGGCGATGGCCACGTGCGGGACGGCCGTGGAACGCCATGGCGAGACGCCAATGCCACTCTGAAACAGAATGCGATGGCCCTGGCTTGCAC
This sequence comes from uncultured Planctomycetaceae bacterium, assembly GCA_964571035.1. Classification (GTDB taxonomy): domain Bacteria; phylum Planctomycetota; class UBA8742; order UBA2392; family UBA2392; genus JADJRK01. Next base: position 3,254 of record CAZNBU010000178.1, read on the forward strand.
CCGCGAAACGTTTGCCGATGATCGCGCGCGTGCGGAGGTGGCAGCGAGACGCATGCCGGCTCGAAAGTGAAGTAGCGGAGCGTAAACGAAACGGCAGCAGACGCGCTGGATTGTGCGGAGGTGGCATCGAGAC
>CAZNBU010000178.1:3486-6991 GCA_964571035.1 uncultured Planctomycetaceae bacterium
GTAAACGAAACGGCAGCAGACGCGCTGGATTGTGCGGAGGTGGCATCGAGACGCACGCCGGCTCGAAAGTGAAGTAGCGGAGCGTAAACGAAACGGCGCAGACGCGCTGGATTGTGCGGAGGTGGCGGAATTGGCAGACGCGCTGGATTTAGGTTCCAGTGGGGCAACCCGTGCGGGTTCAAGTCCCGCCCTCCGCACCAATCTTTAGGAGCGCGGGCGTCCCGCCCGCACTGTGCGGACTGGAAGTCCGCGCTCCTACGCCTTTGAACACCAGGCGCGAAGGTTTATAAAGGCAGGATCAAAGCGACGTCGAGGCCGCCATGATCACAGACACTGCAACCACTAACTTCGACCTCACCGAGGAGCAGCAGCAGGTCCAGCAGACCGCGCGCGAGTTCGTCAAAGAAAACGTCGCCCCGCGCGCGCAAGCCCTCGACGAATCGGCCGAGTTCCCCGAGGACATTTTTAAGGGCCTCGCCGAGCTTGGCTTCCTTGGCCTCAGCATCCCCGAAGAAGCCGGCGGCAGCGGGTTCGACACACTCAGCTACATCCTCGTCGTCGAAGAACTCGCCAAAGCCTGCGCCAGCACCGCGCTGGGGTACGCCGCGCACATCAGCCTCGGTACCACGCCGATCTACCTGTTCGGCACCGATGCGCAGAAAGAGAAGTACATCCCGCAACTCTGCCGCGGCGTCGATGACAGCGGCAAGTTGACGCTTGGCTGCTTCGGCCTTACGGAACCAGGCTCCGGCAGCGACGCGGGCAGCACCAAGACCCGCGCCGAGCGCAAGCAGGACCACTGGGTGGTCAACGGCCGCAAAGCCTGGATCACCAACCCGCACTACGCCTACACGTGCATTTTCACGGCGCGCACGAACCCCAGCCCCGAAAGCGGCAAGGGGATCACCGCGTTCATCGGCGAGCTCGACACGCCGGGCTTTCACGTCGAGAACAAAGAAGACAAGCTCGGCATGCGCAGCAGCGACACCGCGCAACTGCGCTTCGAGGACATGAAGCTGCCGCTGGACGCCGTCGCCGGCGGCGAAGAGCAGGTGGACGTAGGGTTCCAGAAGTTCATGAAAACGTTGGCCGGCGGGCGCATCAGCATCGGCGCGCTGTCGCTGGGCATAGCAGCCGGCGCGTACGAAAAAGCGCTCGAGTACGCGCGCCAGCGCAAGCAGTTCAACAAGCCGATCGGGATGTTCCAGGGCGTCGGGTTCATGCTTGCCGACATGGCCGTGGAAATTGAAGCCGCAAGACACCTCGTGTATCACGCCGCACGGCTGCGCGACGCCGGGCGCGACTTCGGGCTGGCGGGCAGCATGGCCAAGCTGTACGCCAGCGAAGTAGCCATGAAGACCTGCACCAACGCGATCCAGACGCTGGGCGGCGTGGGTTACACAAGAGAGTACGACGTAGAGCGCATGTACCGCGACGCCAAGCTGTGCGAAATCGGCGAAGGCACCTCAGAAATCCAGCGCATAGTCATCAGCAGGCAAATCCTCGGCGACCTAAGAAACGTCTGACCCCAATCGAGCCCCGGCCGAAAGGCCGGGGACACGCGGCGATTCTGCCGCGTGAGCAAACCCAGAACCACGACGTCCCTGCAACTGATTCTCCCACCGGGGTTCGAACAATTCGATGCAATCGACGTTTGTACCCGGATGCGCCTCGCCGCCATGCTGCTAGCGATGCTGCTCGCCATGTCAGGGTGCGCTACGCGCCCGCATGACGACAACGCTGCACACGTTCCTGCCACCCGTAACCCTATGGAACTGATTGAGGCTCTCTGCACCTCAATCGCCGAAGATCGCGAAGCAGACTGGAATCGCCCTGAGTTCTGGCGGCTCGAACCCATTCGCAGCGACCGAACCAAGGCGCTTGAGCGTGCGCTGATTGAACTCGGTCCTGACGCCATCCCATCGCTGCTTGCCCATCTAAACGATGACCGCCCCGCGGGGTTTGGTGAGGTCTGTGGATTCAGCCTCATTGGCACAACGATTGCCGACATGGAGATAGAAGGCAGAACTGAGGTGATCCGTTCCCCATTCCGCCACGGCGATGCAGGGTGGGGCACTGAGTGCGCGGCGATGCACGGTGATCCAATGGAAGGAGAAGGTCTGCTTCGGCCGATGGTCTCTCCGATGAAAGTCGGAGACGTCTGCTTCTGCGTACTTGGAATGATCGTGAACCGCAACTACTTGTTCATCCGTCACGTCCCCAGCAACGTAACGAAGCTTCGCAGCCCCGTGCATCAGGCGTGGCTGGCAGCAGGACTCCGCAAAGCGTGGGGAGGCAATGCAATTACTGAAAACCTCCGTCAAAGTTTGTACGCCGACCTTGGCGGGCGACCGGTACAGATCACCGGGCCGCAGCCCTATCGCGACAGCGGTGCCGCTGAACGATTGCAGTTGTACTTCCCCAGCGAGTACGCATCACTCGCAGAGCAAGCCCGCGCGGCCACAGGCGAATTGTTCACACCAGCGGGCACGGACATCAAGGTCCGCCGCGACCTGTTCAACTAGAGCCCCGGCCGAAAGGCCGGGGACACGCGGCGAAGTTGCCGCGTGAATCAATCCAGAGCCAGGACGTAACTCAGCAACTGATTCGTACGTCGGGGCCGGGCGTCCCCGGCCTTTCGGCCGGGGCTCACATTGCATGATCAATCCTCAGGCAAGGGCGGGCCTTGGCGGTTCAGTACGTAGTCGATGGCGAGATCGACCGCCTCCTGTGTCAGGAGCAACCCCTTGTTTCCGCGCTCGGTCCAGACCGGGTGATCATCTTGGAACAGTTCTTCATCCCTCAACAGGCGCGTTGCGCGTGCCTTGACGCCGTTCAGCATCTTGCTTGCGGTTTCCGCCGCGCCGACGACGAGGTGGACGTGGTTGGTGCGCACATTCAGCGCCAGCAGCGGCCACGATTTGAACGTGCAGTATCCCTCAATTGCTTCGCGGACCACGCGCCGCGCCTTTGGGGTTAGCGTGACAATCGGGTATTTCAGTCGCTCTCGGATGGATTCGTTGCGGACAGGGTCCGGCGCCATGTACTCGTGCGTCTTGCGATCCACTGACCCTCGTTCGTCACCGTGAAGCCACGTCCCGTACGTGGTGAACGTCAGGTGGTAGGCGATGGGTGCCGTCCAATGATCTACGCGATCTTGCATGCGCCCCATTCTTGCCGGATTCCGTTCGCCCGGCAACTTCGCCGGGCGTCCCTATCAGGTTCCATTCGCCCGGCAACTTCGCCGGGCGCCCCTATCAGGTTCCATTCGCCCGGCAACTTCGCCGGGCGCCCCCGGCCTTTCGGCCGGGGCTCTATCACTTGCATTGCGCCTTGCCGCCAGATTGCATGGGGTTATGGCCGACGTTGCTTTGATCCCGCTTACGCCTGAGAACTATGACGCTTGCTTGGCATTGCGGGTGCACCCGGCGCAGGGTTCGTGGGTTGCTCCTAACGTGAAGTCGGTGGCTGACTCGCGCGTTTACCCTTACCTGAACCCTTTGGT
>CAZNBU010000179.1:0-6984 GCA_964571035.1 uncultured Planctomycetaceae bacterium
CGCCGTGTCCTGGGCAAACCCGCCGGCAAGGTTGACCGCACTGCCGCCGTCGCCGACGCCCGCGTACAGCAGGCCGTCCGGGCCGAAGGCAATGCGGCCGCCGAAGTTGCCGCCCGCGCTGCCCATGTCGATGCTGCTGATGATGGTGGTTTCGCTGGCGGGCAAAGCCGTGCCCAGCGCCGAAGTGTCCTCCGTAAAGCGCTTGATCACAAGCTGCGGTGCGCCCGGCGTGCCGGTGGTGTGGCATACGTAGACGTAGCGGTTGGTGGCGTCGCCCTGCGCGATCGGGAACGACGGGTGCAGCACAATGCCGTGCACGCCAAGGTCGTTGCCGCCCGGCGCTACAAACCCGGAGACGGTGGCGAACTCCACCGGTGTGCCCGGCGTGGTGGTCGGGTTGTCCACCACCATGATGCGCCCGACCGGCGTGCCGCCGGACACAAACTCGGTGTAGAAAAGCCGGCCGTCCGGCGCAAACGCCATGGCACGGCTGCTGGTGACCGGGTTGACGACGGTTTCGATGACGAACCCGCCCGCGACGCTTTGCGCGATCAAGGTCGGCGCAAGCACCGCGGCGGCAAGGAACACTGTCAATCTCATGCTGTAAGCCTGCTTCGGGGCGCTGCGGGGCAAGCTGCCATGTTGGCCGGGGCGGCGGGTGCGCGCAAGCCCGCGACATCAATCAATCAGCTTCATCCCGCGCGGGGACAGGAACACCGCGAACGGGCGGCCCACGAACAGGCGGCGCTGCACGTAGGGATGCCGCTGCACCTGGAAATGCTTGATATCGCGCAGGTTGACGCGCACAAACCCTCCGCCCTCAGTCCAGAAGTCGATCGCGCCCCATCCCTTGGAGCTGGCGGCCTCCTTGAACGTCCGGTACGCATCCTGCACCGCGCGCGCGTCGGCATCTTCGCCTTCTTCACCGCGCTCTTCCGGCGTGAACAATGCGACCCGCCTGAGCTGCTCGAGGATCGACACGCCAGGGTCAGACGATGACGTGGTACCCAAAAGCGTCGCCAGCTCGGGCTGAGTCGGCGGGTCCAACGACCCGGTGACCTCAGTTTCGCCCTCCAGGTACAGGGTGATCCGCACCCACAGCCGGGCATCCGCGCTGCCCGCCGAGTTGTCACCGAGCACAAAGTACTCATCGTCGCCGAGTGAGACGGCGTACGGAAGCTCCGGGAGCTGCTCGGGGTCAAGCTTGCGGCCGATGTAGTAGATGTCGCGCTCGATGCCCGTGATTTCCAGCGCTGCCTCGCCGCCGTTGGCACCGCTGATCTCGATGCGGCCGCGGGCGCCGTTGGCCGGCTGGGCCTTGGCGATCTTCATGCCCTCAACGTCGAGTTGGATGCGCTTCTCGCGGTCGCGCTTGCGCAGGGCGTCCAGCAGCGCCGTGCCGACGTGCAGCCTCGTGCGCTCTTCGCCGTCGATGGACACGCACAGCTCGCCGTCCGCCAGCGAGAACTCGAACGGCGCGCTTTCGGGCACTTCCACGTCAGCAAGCGCGCCGGCGGCTGTTTCTTGAAGCCGAGCTTCCACGTCGTCGTTCCATGAGACGGAGCACCCGCCAACGCCGGCCTTCAATACCAGTGTGTACTCATCGGCGTCGCGGATCAGCTTCACCTGCAACGCCTTGCCGTCACTGAGGTCGGCGATGCCGCGGATTCGCAGGTCCCCCACCACGTGCAACCCGTACATTCCCTTTCTGGTCTCGGGAACCGCACCGAAGCTGGCGTCGTGGTCCACGGCGTTGCCTGCGTTGGTGCCGTCGCCCTTGGGGAAGGTCGCCACGCCATCTTTGCCCAGCTTCACGAAGCCATTCTCAAGCTCGGCTGCGCCCTTGCGGTCGAAGTGCTTCACCCAGGCGGTGTTCTCATTCACGCGGCCGACGTAGGGCAGCCACAGGTCGTCGCGCACGCGCTCTGACTTGGTCAGCAGCTCAATCTCGGCGGCTGGGTGCCGCTTGATGTACACGTCGCCGCCCGCGATCAGCAACTGCTCGCCGGGCATGCCGATGTTGCGCTTGACGTACGGCTCGCCGCGGCGCAGCGGGTAGCGGAACACGACGGCTGACCAGCGTTCGGGGTCGCGCAGCGTGTAGGCGAACTTGTCCACCAGCACGCGGTCGCCCCATACCGGGTCACCCAGCAGTGTCGGCGCCATGCTGCCCGACGGGATGCGAAACGCCTCCAGCCCGAAGTGCCACACCAGCAGCACCAGCACCAGCGCAGCCGACAGGCTTTCGATGTTCTCAAACAGCACCGTAATCGGCTTGCGCTCACCTACGCGCAGGTCGCGGCCCTTGATCAGCGCCTTGTCCACCGATCCGCGCAGAGCAAGGGCCGAGAGCATTGACAGCAACCCCGCCAGGCTGACCCACCCGCTCGCGCGATGCAGCGCCATCGCCACCAACGCGAGCCCAGCCAGCGCCACGATCAGCCCGCCGCGCAGGATGGGCGAGCTGCGGTCGGCGCGCCAGCGGTGAACGAGCCATGCACCCGGCAGCAGCAGAATCAGCGCAAACAGCACCGGCAGGCGCAGCCACACACCGTCAAGCTCCGGCGCGGGGAACAGTGCGAAAACGGCGGCGATCACGGCTGCGCCCGACAGCGCATCGGCAACACGGCCCCGCAGCGCGGGTGCAAGGCGCGCGTAGCCCTTGGCCGGCGCGGGTTTCGGTGATTCGTCTTCAGACGCCAAGATTGCTCCTGATCGCTGCGGCTGTCGCCCCGGCAAGCTATAGTGCCGCCGCGCTCGGAACAAGCACGGAGAAAGCATGCTCAAGGAAGGCGACAAGGCGCCGGCGTTCAACCTGCCGGACCAGGACGAGAAGAAACACAAGCTGTCGGACTACGCGGGCCGCTGGGTGGTGCTGTTTGCCTACCCCAAAGCCAACACCAGCGGTTGTACCAAGGAGGCGATTGCCTTCACCGGTCTGGTGAAAAAGTTTGAGAAAGCCGGCGCGGCGGTGCTGGGAATCAGCCCCGATAAACCGGCAGCCCAGAAGAAGTTCGAGGAGAAGCACAAACTCAAGCTCCCGCTGCTGGCTGACGAAGACAAGGCGGTCACCACGGCCTACGGGTGCTTCGGCGAAAAGAACATGTACGGGCGCAAGGTCATGGGGATCATCCGCAGTACCTACCTGATCGACCCCAAAGGCAAGGTCGCCAGGGTGTGGAGCCCTGTCAGGGTCGACGGCCACGCCGAAAAAGTGCTCGAAGAGTTGCAGCAACGGGCCAAGTAGCAGATTTCGCGTTGCGTCGCGCGCCCTGCGCTCCAATAATCCGGGCTGGGGGGACACATGCCGTTTGACCTGACCTGCCCGAACTGCGGGCGCGCGTACAAGATTGCCGATCAACACGCCGGTCGCAAGTTCGCCTGCAAGCAATGCGGGCAGCCGGTGCAGGTGCCTGGGGTAGCGGCGGCTGCGCCCGCAGCGCCGGCTGAGCCCCCACCCGCGGCCCCGCCGCGTGCGCCGATGAACCGCCCCGCGGCAGCGGGTGTTGCGCCAAGAGCACCGATGTCGCACCCGGAGGCCGCAGGCCCTGCCCCGGAGATGCCCTACGGCGCGCAGCCGGAAGAGCGAACCGGCCCGCGCAAGGCGAACATTGTGTTCCTGATCGGCGCATTCGCCATGTTCGTCGGGTTTTTCCTGCCGTGGATCAGCATCGACCTGTACGTAATGACGCTGAACATCGGCGGGTACGAGCTGCCCGGCAAGTTCAACTCGTTCGTCGATCTGGCCGTGCAGGCACAGGAAAACATTGCGAACCCGGACGCCAAGCAGATGGCTGACCTTGAGCAGGCGCGCAGCATGCGCTCGCGCGGTACGTTCCTGTACTCGATTTACCTGATCCCGTTGCTGACGCTCGCCGTTGCCATCGAGGAGTTCCTTGCAATGCGCAAGGGTCGCAACTGGTGGTGGGCGCGCGCGATTGCCGCGGCTTCGCCGATCATTGCCTACATCACGGTCTGGATCGCGTTCGCCGATCTTGCCGAAACCGCAGCCCCGTCCGCGTCGCGTGATGCAAGCGCATCCGACATCTTCAAAATCATCGGCGCCGGTGTGTACATCTCATTCCTGGGGTTTGTCCTGGCAACCGTGGGGATCTTTACGTCTCAGAAGCCCAAGCCCATTCGCACCATGCCGGTGCGGCGTCCGCGTCCGATGCCGCCGCGCCCGGCGGGCCCGGCAACGGCGGGCGCCCCAGCCGCGCCAAGCGCCATGCCGAAGCCGAAGCTGCCGGGCGGGTTGAAGCTGCCGACGCCGCGCAAGTAACGATCGGTTCAGTTGCTCGACCCGCGCCGCGCCAAGGTTTTGTTGGATACCCCGCCCGAATTCGATAATTTGCTGTCAGGGGAGGTGCGGAGGCGGGACGACCATGCCGATCCAATTCGCGTGCCCACACTGCAACCGCAGTTACCGCGTTGCCGATACCAACGCGGGCAAGAGATTCGCGTGCAAGGAATGCAGCCAACCGATCGAAGTGCCGCCCCTTGGCGCAGAGGACGCGGTGCCGCTGGAGTTTCCCGCTGAGCAGTCCGAGCTGCCGCAGGAGCAGCTTGAGTTCGCGCCCGAGCCGCAATACGTCGCCGAGCAACCCCAGTACCAACCGTATGTCCCGCAGGGGCAGTATGTGCCGCACGCGCCGGTGATGCCGCGCCCGCGCCACGGGCCGGGCTCAACCAACAACGCGCCGCGCCGCCCGACGACCCGCGTGAACATCCCCGCGCACCCGGGGCCGGCGCACGGGGCGTACCCGCCGCCGCCCGGCCAGTACCCGCAGCAGTACGCGGGACCGCAGCCGACCAGCATGATGGCGCTGGTCGGGTTGATTCTCGCCTTCGTGTTCTGGCCGGCTGGTCTGGTGCTTTCGTTCATCGGGTTGAAGGAGACCTCGCCGCGCGGTGGCAAGAGCGGGCGCGGGTTGGCGATCGCGGGCGTCACACTGAACCTGCTGTCGCTGGTCCTGACGATTGTCTGTGTGCTGGTCGTGGTTGTGGCCTTCCGCAGCGCCGTGGGCGCCGTGAACCAGGAATCGCAGCAGGCCATGCAGGCCGACTTCGACGTCATCAAAAAGCGCCTTCAGCAGTACTACCTCGCCAACAAGAACTCACTCGCGGCTGGCGGCCCTGCACAGGCCCGCAGCGTTGCCGGCCAGAGCGTGATTGTGCTCAGCCCGTCCGCGCTGGCCGACCCCAGCGAACTGCGCTATCCGCGCCAGCTCGGCAAGCCGGTGGATGACGTCTACCGCATTGAAGTTACAGGCCCCAACAGCGTGCGCATCAGCAGTTGGTACGGTGTGCAGCTTGCGTACATGGATGTCTCGGACGTATCGGCGGCTACTTCCACCATCGAGTGGAATCCCGGTAGGCGAAAATGAAACAGGGCCCGCCGCACGGCGGGCCCTTTGGTTCATTCCGTGCCGACTATCCCCAATCGTAGTCCGCGACGAACTGCTTGAAGTAGTCGCCTGCGTTCGTGTGAAACTGGCTGATCTCGCGCAGGTCCAGCAGCACCTTGCTGCGGAGCTTCTTGCTTTCCCAGTCCCACTCATCCTGAAAGCTGAGCGCAAGGAAGGTGTCCGAGCCTTCCTTGTGGAACCAGTACGCCATCACGTTCTGGAACCCCGAGCTGTTGCGCGACACCAGAATCTTCGGCTTGTCCGCGTTCTTGATGATCTTCTTCAGCCGCTTGGCCAGCAGGTCGTACGGGTCAACCCCCTCCTGCACGTCCTTGAGCAGCTCCAGCGTCGCGCGCTGGTCTTCCTCGATGTACTCCTTCAGCTTCGTGCCGTCGCCGGCTTCGATCGCGTCGCGGATCGCCTTTACGCCCGGGGCGTTGTAGTCCACGCGGTAGTCCGAGGCGTAGCAGCTGACCAGCTTCCAGTCCTGGACCTTCTTGTCCTTCGCCCCCTCCGCGTTCTCCGGCGCCTCGCGCACGGTGCGAATCATGTGCAGCGCGTCGCCGCGACGGACCGCCACCACGGCGTAGTTGCCGGCGGTGTTCTGCTCCAGCAGCATCATGTTCTCACTGTCCATGGCAGCCAGCAGCCCGCCGACTTCCTGCGCGTTGGTGCGGCCCTTGTCGTTACCGGCGCTCCAGGAACGCTCGTCGGCTTGCTGCGCAGCCCAATTGGCCATGCAGGCCTTGAGCGTCGCCATGTCGTCGGCTTTGGCGGCCTTGATCGCCTTGGTGACGACCTCAACGGGCGACTTGTGCCCCTCGGCCGTGCCGTCCTTGACCTTCAGCTCAGACGGCGTCGGCACCTTGGCCGGCGCGCCGAACCGCTGCCCGGAAGTCGTTGTCGCGATCCCTAACCCCAGCGCCAGTGCAAGCGCCCACGTCAGCACCCTCGTCATCGTTTTCCCCTGTTCTCGTGCGGCTGGGCAACGGCCAAGCCAGTTATGGAAAGCTATTCCATGAAGGGGCGCAGGTCAATTCGCGCCACGTTGCATCCTGACCGGCAAGGCCTAAAGTTCGGGCTGATCCGCCGGGAGCCGCCATGGATTTCGCCTTTACCGAAGAGCAACAGATGTTCCAGCAAGCCGCCGCCGACTTCTGCAAGACGGAAGTTGAGCCCGTCGCGATCAAGCTGGAGAACAGCAAGGAGTTCCCGGCTGAGCTTACGCAGAAAATGGCCGAGCTTGGGTTCATGGGCCTGGTGATCCCGGAGCAGTACGGCGGCGTGGGCGCCGACTACCTGGCGTACCTGCTGGTGGAGGGCGAGATCGCAAAGACCAGCATCAGCCTCAGCATGACGCTGGGCGCGCAGAACAGCCTTGTCGCGCTGCCGCTGATGAACTTTGCAACTGAAGAACAGAAGCAGAAGTTTCTGCCGGCGCTGGCCAGCGGAGAGAAGCTGGGGTGTTTTGCACTGACCGAGCCCGGCGCGGGCAGCGACCCCGCGGGCATGCGCACAACCGCTGAGCGCAAGGGCGACAAGTGGGTGCTCAACGGCAGCAAGATCTACATCACCA
>CAZNBU010000180.1:0-6964 GCA_964571035.1 uncultured Planctomycetaceae bacterium
GGTTGCCAACAACACCGCCGCGCGTGACGAACTCACGCTCAGCCTTGTGTTCGCCCTTCAATGTCTCGGTGATCGAGATGTCGTAGTGCGTCCAGATGCCCTTGTTCCCGGCATCCCACTTCGCCTCGGATTCGCCGACTGTGGCCACCACCACCAGATCCGACTTGTCGGCAAGCGCCGCAAGATCAAGCTTTACCGCCAACGTTGCGCCCAAGGCGGATGGCAAGGTCATCAGCAGCATTGCCAAACAGGCACGGACGAATGGCATGAATCCTCCTACCGGATGAAACGACTGAGCGACCGAATTGCCGAAGCACTCGTCTCCATCCGGATTTCGGCAATATCCGACCGGGCATGGTCAGCCCGCATGCCAGAACTCAAGCCGGAATCCCGGTTTGTCGGCCGCCTCGGAGTTGTTCGAGCCGCCGGTGGCGCGGCCCTTGGCGAACGCGGTTCCGTCCTCGGATGCGATAAAGGCAACGACCCGACCGTCAGCGCTTGCGCCGACGAGGAATGACCCAGATCCCTCCGGTACGGGTGCTACGCCGAGAATGCGACCGCTTGCGGTGTGCGTCACCGCAACAGCTTCGCGCTTCCATTGCACCAATGAAACCTTGCCCTGCGGGTCCTGCGAAACCCAGTTGGCGAAGTTGTCGCCGTGCAGGATCGACCAGGCACCGGTCTTCGTAGAGATCGCATGATAGCCGTACTCGTGGCCGCGGTAGGCGATCAATGCCGTTCCGTCGTTGGTCAGCGCGCTTGCTTTCTCCGCTTCGGTCCAGAACTTCCCCAACGCTTTGCCCGTGGATAGATCGACCAACTCCCAGCTTCGGGGGGCTAGGGACCGCGCAGCAAACGCAAGATTCGGCGAGAAGACTGCGTTGGCCTCGGTACCGGCGAACGGAACTTCTCGCTCAGGCTCGCCCGAGAGGACCGATCGGGTTTCGAGCTTTCCATTCGCAACGCGATAGAAGTGAAGGTTGTCGCCGGACAGGCTCCAGCCACCATCACCCTGCGGAAATGCCTCTGCGCGAAGCAACGACAGATCGTCGGCTTTGATGACCTGAAGCCGCCGGCCCCACAGGACTATGTGCTTCCCGTCGGCCGTGTATTTCGGGGTCGGCACCGTCCCATGGTCTTCGCTGCTCTTGAAGAACTGGAATTCGCCGGCTCGCTTGCCGGTCCGTGTGTCGAAGCAAACCAGCGCATACCCGTCTGCGTTTCTTACGGACCCTGCCACGACCGACCCGTCGGGATGCACGGCGAAGAGGAATGCGTCTCCTACCTCAACTGTCTTCACAAGTCGCATAGCCTTGCGCTTATTGAGGCTCGCAAACTCGGCGTCGCCTGCCTTTACGGAAGGGATGAGTGCACTCCATTGCTCGGCAATCTCGCTCAGCGAAGCTCCGGCCAGTCCGAACTGCGCGTTCAGGATTTCAAGGCCGTAGCTGGCATGCTCATCCGACAGTCCGCCCTTTTCCAGTGCTTGCCGCAGCTTCAGGAGCGTTCCGGCATCGAGCCTGTACGCACGCAGGTGCGACGTGGCGACGCGCACAACGTCTCCGCTGACGCCGAGCCAGCAATCGAGGGCGGCGCTGTCATCCGCGTAGGGACGGGTGTGCATCAGGTAGTATGCGAGCAGGTTCCTATAGGCATCGCCGTCGCGAGCCGGTTTGCGCACGCGCTCGAGGCCCTCGATGTCCCCGAACGCAGCCGCAATGAAGGCGGCATCGCATGAGCTAGTGTCGGCCGCGGCCATGGCCTTCATCGCAGACTCGACCTTCTTGCGATCTGCGCGGAGCAGCGCGCCCAGGTTCTCGCCGCCCATCTTGGTAGCCGACACGAGGCGTTCGTGTTCGGTGTCGCCCGCGATGGCAAACGACGCAGTCAGTCCCAGTATCAACAGAGCAATACAAGGGGTGCGCATGGTATGCCTCCGATGAAGCGTCGGAATGGTCGACCTGTCTGCTACACGCCGGCTTCGACGCGTTTGCGGATGTCCTCGATGTCGGGGTCCGGGATCGCTTCCATCAGGCGCTTGGTGTAGGCGTGCTGCGGGTTGCGGTAGATTTCTTCGCTGCTGGCGTACTCGACGATGTGGCCGCCGCGCCCGAAATCTTCCTGCTTCACGCCTTCCTGCTTGCCCTCTTCCCACAGTTCTTTCAGCGTCTTTCCCGGACACATCACCGCGATATCGTCGCTGATGAACTTGACCACACTCAGGTCGTGGCTGATGAAGATGTAGGTCAAACCGAACTCGTCCTGCAGGTCCAGCAGCAGGTTCAGCACGCCCGCCTGCACACTCACGTCCAGCGCGCTGACCGATTCGTCGCACACGATGAAGTCCGGCTCAACCGCCAGTGTGCGCGCGATGCCGATGCGCTGGCGCTGCCCGCCACTGAACTCGTGCGGGTAGCGGCGCAGGAAATCCGCGCTCATGCCGACCTTTTCCAGCAGCCACGCCGCGCGGTCTTCGCGCTGGCGGCGGTTGCCTTGCAGGCCGTGTACCGCCATGGGCTCCATGATCGCCGAGCCGATCGTCATGCGCGGGTTAAGGCTGCTGAACGGGTCCTGGAAGATGATCTGCATCTTGCGGCGCATCGCCCGCAACTCCGCGGACGGCATGCCGGTAATTTCCTTGTCGCCGTAGTAAACGCGCCCCTCGGTCGGCTCCACAAGCCGCAGCAGCGTGCGGCCGAGCGTGGTCTTGCCGCAGCCCGACTCGCCCACAAGCCCGATTGTGCGGCCCTTGCGCACGGTCATGGTGACGTCGTCCACAGCTTTGACGTACCCGACTGTGCGGCGGAACACACCCTTGCGGATCGGGAAGTAGGTCTTCAGCCCCTCGATCTTCAGCAGCTCAGAGTCGAAATCCTCCATGTTTTCGCGGCGCACGTCCGGCCGCTTCTTGCCGGGGATTTCGAGATTCGGGTCGGTCGGGTCCAGAGAGATGCCACGCTTGTCGGCTTCAACGAAGTCTTCGACAGTGGGCAGGCGCTCGGCCTTTGTGGTCAGGCGTGGGCGGCAAGCCAGCAGGCCCTTGGTGTACGGGTGCTGCGGGTTGGCGAAGATGTCGAGCACGCGGCCGTACTCGACGATCTTGCCGCGGAACATGACGGCGACTTTGTCGGTGACTTCCGCGACTACACCCAGGTCGTGCGTAATGAACAGCACCGCCATGCGGCGCTCGTGCTGGAGCTTCTTTACAAGTTGCAGGATCTGCGCCTGGATTGTGACGTCCAAAGCGGTCGTCGGCTCATCGCAGATCAGCATGCGCGGGTTGCAGGCCAGCGCCATGGCGATCATGACGCGCTGCTTCATGCCGCCGGAAAGCTCGAACGGGTACTGCTTCACCCGTGTCTCGGGATCGGGGATGCCGACCTCGTCGAACAGCTCAACGGTGCGCGCCCACGCTTCCGTCTTGGTCATGCCGAGGTGCAGTGTCAGCGCCTCGACCACCTGGGACCCGCAGGTGAACACCGGGTTCAGGCTGGTCATGGGCTCCTGGAAGATCATGGCGATGTCGCCGCCGCGGATCTTGCGCAGCTCGCCCTCGGGCATCTGGGTAAGGTCGACGTCCTGGCCGGCTTCGTTGCGCCACTTGATCTGGCCGCCCTCAATGCGCCCGGTGGCGCTGGGCAGCAGCTTGAGCATCGAGTACGCGGTCATCGACTTGCCGGAGCCGGATTCGCCCACGACGCCAAGCGTTTCGCCTTCGCCGATTTTCAGGCTGATGTCGTCAACGGCTTTGACCACGCCGTCGTCGGTATGGAAGTAGGTGCGCAGGTGCCCGATATCGAGCAGCGGGTGCGCGATGATCTCGTCCTTGACGGAGTCATGCACCACCGTGCCGTGGATGCCGTTAATGCCAGCCAACTCAGGTTCCACGTCGGGCCGTTTTTCCTGCTCGGTCACCTCGAACTCCAATCCCTTTGGACTGCGGGGTAGCGGACTCTATTCTGGCATGCTTGAGCCCGTCAAGCATCAGTGAATACGGGCGAGCACGCCCGCGGTTGTATCATTTGCGGCGTGGCGCGTCCCGTTGACACTGAGGGGGTCCCTGTTACCTTTCGCGGTCCAAATCCTGCGCAGGTGGCGGAATTGGCATACGCGCCAGACTAAGGATCTGGTTCCCTTAACCGGGATTGCGGGTTCAAGTCCCGCCCTGCGCACCAATTGAGTGCCCCGGCTTTTGGCCGGGGCGCTTTCATCTCGGTGCGCGGTCAGTCCTTCTTGCGCCGGGTTGCCTTGATCCACGACTTTGCGTCCTTGAAGACGGCGCGGAAGTTGCCGAGCAGGCCCCGCTTACGCATCTTCATCTCGATCAGCTCAAGCAGCTTCTGCGTCGGCGCGTCGCCCGGCATCAGCAACTCGGCGCGCTGCGCGTACTTCATGGCTTCGTCCACTTCGTCGTTTTCGAGCAACGCGGCGGCGTAGTTGGTGAGCAGCGTTGGGTCTTCGGGCGCCGCGTCCATGGCGCGCTTTGCGCACTCCAGCACCTTGTCCGGGTGGCCCAGCTGGCTGTAGATGCCGGTGAGTTCCTTGTCGATGCCGGGCAGCGCGTGCTGCTTGCGCAGCTCTTCCAGGACGTCGCGGGCTTCGGTCCAGCGCTGCTGGCGGCGCAGCGCGATGCCGAGAAACATGTGCGCTTCCCAGAAGTCCGGCCATTGCGCCAGCAACTCGCGCAGCCCTGATTCAGCGGTCGCGGCATCACCTTCGACCGAATCGCCCGCCAGCGCGCGGAAGCGTGTTTCACTTTCCGGATGCTTGGCAAAGCGTCGCTGACGCACGACCAGGTCGTTGAGGTCGCTGACGCCGACGCACAACTCCGCCTTCTCAAGCGCTGTGATGGCGCGCTTGTGGCGGCCTGATGCGTTCAGCGCGCTCGCCAGCAGCACGTGCGCGATCGCGTCGCCGGGGTGCTCATCCACATAGCGCTCAGCCGCCAGCAGCGCGTTCTCGTGCAACTGGTTAACCACAAAAAACTCCGCGGCGTCGGCAAACACTTCACGCGGCAACCCGGGCTGCTTGACCAGCGAGACATACTGCGACGAAGCATCGTCCAGCTTGCCCTGTGCACGGTAGTGACGCGCCAGGTGCAACCGCGCGGGCATGCTTTGCGGCTCCAACTCCAGCGCTCGTTGCCACAGCCGCTCAGCAACCGCGGCTTCACCCATGGCGGCGCTGCTGGCGGCGCTCTCGACAATCGCGTCCACCTTGAGGTTCGGCGCTTCCATAGCGACGCGCAACACGCGCTGCGCTTCAAGATGGCGATCCGCCAGATTGAACGCCTTGCCGGCTAACAGCGCCGCCTGCTGGCGCTCCAGCTTCTCGGGCGCCTCGAATCGCCCCTGGATGATCTGGCAGAACGATTTTGCAGCCTGGCCGGGATCGCCGGCGGCCAGCATTAACTGCCCGCGCACGCGGTGGCTTTTCCAGTCGGCGCCGACGCGCCGCATCACGCGCTCCAGCGCGCCGACGGCATCCTTGGGCTCGAACCCGCGCTCAAGCACCAGCGCCGCGCACAGCTCGCCAAGCCGGTCGCGCACGATTGCGCAGGTGGGGTCGAGTTGCGCGGCTTCCAGCGCCGGCTCATACAACCCCGTGGCATCGCGCGGCACCGCGCCGACTTCGGCTGCGAGAATCAGCGCGCGCGTGACCAGCAGGTTCAGCCACACCTGGTAGTGGCGCGTGCCCGGCTCATAGGTGTTTGTAGTTTCAATGTGCAGCGCGCCCGCAACCTGTTGAAACAGGCGCGTGATTTCTTCCTGGAAGGTTGTCTGCGTCGGCTCGGCGATGAAGCGGCCGCGTGTGAACCCGGCTGCGATGTCAGTGACGGTGACAACAAGGCGCAGCCCCCGGTCGAGAGCCGTGCCCTCGGCTACCGGCTCAAGCAGGCCGCTGATCGCGACGGCGAAGTCGGATGCGGGGTCTTCGCCCTCGCGCGGCAACCCGGTGACGAACTCCTGCACCGCCTCGGGCGACAGCTCGTCGGCGAAGCTGACCAGCTTGCGCCAGGCGCCGTCTTCTTCGGTTTGCGCGCTGGTCAGCACCAGCGGCTCGGTGCCGCGGTCCTTTAGCCAGTCAGAGAGGTCGAGCGTCAGACCGCGCGCGACGTGGGCGGCGTGCTCCTCGGGCAGGCGTGTCGAAAACGGAATCAGCGCGACATCCGACATGCCGTCATTCTAGCGGCGGGTAGGCGATGTCGGCCAGACTCACTTCAACTCGGCGAAAGAACGCTCGGCGGCATCGACCGTGGCGTCGATGTCCTTGAAGGTGTGCGCGTTGCTGATGAACCACGCCTCGAACTGGCTTGGCGGCAGGTAATGCCCGTGGTTGCGCATGAGCTGATGAAAGCGCGCGAACTTCTTGGTGTCGCTGCGCTTGGCGTCATCCAGGTTGCGCACCGGGCCATGCTGAAAGAACGCGGTCAACATGCTGCCGCAGCGCGCGATATACAGCGGCACGTTGTGGCGTTGCGCGCCCGTGCGCAAGCCGTGCTCAAGCCGCGCCGCCAGCACCTCAAGGCGCCGGTAGATGCCGGGGTTGTTGCGCAATTGCGTCAGCGCCGCGATGCCGGCAGACACCGCAACCGGGTTGCCGCTAAGCGTGCCGGCCTGGTAGACGGGCCCCTCGGGCGCGACCGAGGCCATAATGCCCTCGCGCCCGCCGAACGCCGCCAGCGGCATGCCGCCGCCGATCACTTTGCCGAGCACGGTCATATCCGGTTGCGCGTCGAACAGCCGTTGCGCGCCGCCCCACGCGACACGGAATCCGGTCATTACTTCATCCAGGATCAGCAGCGCGCCGGCTTCGCGCGTGATGGCGGTTACGCTTTCGATGTATCCGCGCACCGGAAGGATCACGCCCATGTTGCCGGCGACGGGCTCAAGGATGGTGGCTGCGATCCTGTCGCCATACTTCTGGAAGGCGTGCTCGACCGCCGCGACATCGTTGAACGGCA
>CAZNBU010000181.1:0-6958 GCA_964571035.1 uncultured Planctomycetaceae bacterium
TATGCCAAGACCTGCGTCGAAGGCACGGTCATGGATTGCGCGACGCTGATCTGGAGAGAGTGAACTAGAGCCCCCGACGCAAGTCGGGGGCATTCCCGCAGAACCGGTTTGAACGCGCAACCCACGCCGCCGCAATGATCTGAATCGATCAGATGCCCCCGACTTGCGTCGGGGGCTCCAGTTTTTCGCAATCTACGCGCGCACTTTCGCGGCGCGCTTGGCTTCGCGACGCATCAGCTCAAGCTTCTTGCGCACCTTTACGAACTCTACTGGTTCAAGGTCCTGCACGAAGATCTTGCCGTCGAGGTGGTCCAGCTCGTGCAGCAGCGCGCGGGCTTTCAAGCCTTCGCCGGTCACTTCGAACCAGTTGCCCTCGGTGTCCTGCGCGCGCATGGTCACGCGGTTGGGGCGCAGCTTCTTGGCGTACATGCCGGGAAAGCTCAGGCACCCTTCCTCGGTGTACTGCTCGCCCTCGACGCTGACGATTTCGGGGTTGATCAGTGCCAGCTCGCTTTCGGGCGGCTGACCCTGCTCGGTGTTGATCACGTAGATTCGCTTGCTGATGCCGACCTGCGGCGCCGCGAGTCCCAGCCCATGTTCCTGGTACATCGTCAGGAACATCTCCTCGACAATCTGCGCCAGGCGCGGGCCGAATTCGGTCACCGGCTCAGCGACAGTGGTGAGGATCGGGTCGGGGTATGTGCGAATCGTGAACACGTGCGCCTCGTCAGAACGGTCAAGTTTAGCGGGTTCCGGGCCGCTTACAACGGAGAGCCCGTTCCGCCGGAACGCGCGGACTCGGGCTTGCAGAAGCATAACGTTGGCGACACAATACCTAGTCCGGGTACAGCACACCCGCGGAGGGGGTCCGGTCCCCATACCGGGCCAGGGCACAGCGGCGAGTTGTTGCGGCAATGTCGCAGTAGCTGCGCCCGTTTTGTTTCGGCTTCTTCCCCCAGAGGATGCCCCGATGGCAGACGTAAGCAAGTTTCTCGCGAAAGCCGACGAAGCGCTGAAGAAGCGCAACTACGACTACGCAATCCAGATGTACCAGTCCGCGATGGAGGTCGACCCCGGCAGCGCGGAAGCGCGCCTGAACTTCCGTATCGCGCTGGTGCGAAAGTACGACGCCGAGGGCTACCCGAAGTCGTTCGGCCTCGGCGGCATCAAGACGATCGCGCTAAGCAAGCAACCCGAAAAGATGCTGGTTGAGACCGAGAAGCTGGTCGCCAAAGACCCCAAGAGCATCAAGTACAACCTGCGCGTCGCGGAAACCCTGATGACGCTCAAGCTCAATGACGCCGCGCTGGCGGTACTTGAGTTTGCCGCCAAGTGGGCTGACCCGAAAAGCGAAAAGCTCGCGCCGCAGTTGTACAGCATGCTCGCGCGCGCCTACAGCGACGCCGGCCGCATCGACGATGCGCAGAAGGTGCTGAACCGCGCCATGCGCCTCGCGCCCAACGACAAGCAACTCCAGGGGCTGTTCAAGGAAATCGCCGCCAAGGGATACAACAAGCAGTTCGGCACAGCCAAGAGCTCGTACGAGCTGGTCAAGAACCGCGACGAAGCCGACACGCTGGAAAAAATGCGCAAGGGCGTGCTGACCGACGAGGACGCCGACAAACTGATCGGCGAGCTCGAGGATCAGCTAAAGGAAAACCCGCTGGATCGCCGCGCCATCCGCAACATCGGCGAGATCCTGTCCAAGCGCAAGAAGTTCCTTGAGGCGTACGACCGGCTTCACAAGTTCCTTGAGGTCGACCCGTCCGCGACCGAAGTCGGCGACGTCGCCGCCAAGTACAAGAACATGTACTACGACCTCGCCATCCAGACCTGCGCCAAACGCGCGCAGTCTGAGCCGGAGAAAGCCGCAGCCTGGAAAGCCAAAGCCAACGAGCTGCGCGAAGAGCGCAAGAAGTTCTCGCTGGAAGAGTTCGGCCGCCAGGTCGAAGCCGCGCCGACCGACATGGAAAAGCGCTTCAACTTCGGCAAGGCGCAGTTCGAAGCCGGCGACTACGAAGAGGCGTTCAAGCAGTTCCAGAAGGCCAAGAGCAGCCCGAAATTCGGCAAGCAGGCCAACATGTTCATGGGCCAGTGCCTGCTGAAGATGGATCGCCTCGAAATGGCTGAAATGGCATTCCAGGCCGTCGAGAAGGACCTCGGCGAAGGCGACGAAGAGATGCGCAAGGATCTGATGTACTTCGAAGCCGTGCTGATGGAGCGCAAGGGCGACGTGGACGCGGCGCTGAACCGGTTCCGTGAACTGTACATGGAAGACATGGACTTCCGCGACGTGGTCAAGCGTATCGAGCACCTGAAGGGCCAGTCATCCCCGACGTAACGTGAACACGTACGAGCAAGGGCGGCAGGAGTTTGAGACCGGGCGCTGGTCAAAGGCCTACCGCCTATTCCGTCAGGCGTTAAAGGAAGAAGCCACCGAGATTCGCGACCGCTACGGCGCGCGCGTGCTGATGGCCCGCTGCCTCGCAAAGCTGGGCCAGCCCGACGAAGCCGAAACCGAGCTGAACCGCGTGAAGCAGCAGCTTCCCAACAGCGATCACGAATTGCTGGAGCAGTTCGGCGTAGCCTGGCAGGAAGTCGAAGATACCCGCCGCCTCACAAAGTCTGAGCTGGAAGCCCGCCGCAAACTCGCAAGCGACCTGCAACCCTGAAAAAGCAGCGGTCAGGATTTTCAGGATGATAAGGATTCAATCCAATCCATCCTGCCTATCCCGTAAATCCTGACTGTTGTTTCGCCCAAAGCGGGCCCGATCGATCCGCAAACCCGGGCTTCGTGTCTTCGTGTGAGCTGCAGTTTGCCTTGCGGGCGCATACGGCTAGAACGCATGCATGAAAGTGCTGCTGCAAAGAGTGTCGCGCGCCAAGGTGACCGTTGGAGGCAACGTCACGGGCGAGATCGGCGCCGGGTTGCTGTTGCTGGTGGGCATCGGTGGCGGCGATACGCCTGCGCAACTCGACTGGATGGCAAACAAAGTCGTTAACCTGCGCGTGTTCGCCGATGCACAAGGCAAGATGAATCGCAGCATTCTCGAAACCGGCGGTGACATCCTGGCGGTAAGCCAGTTCACCCTCTACGCCGACACGCGCAAAGGCAACCGCCCCAGCTACGTCGACGCCGCGCCGCCCGAGCAAGCCAACGCCCTCTACGAGCAATTCTGCTCAACACTTGAAACGCTGCTCGGAAAGCCTGTCGCGCGCGGTGTCTTCGGCGCGCACATGGACGTCGATCTGGTCAACGACGGCCCCGTCGCCATCCTGCTCGAACGCACATCAGCCTGAAGCCGGGACCCGCAGCACGAAGATCGCGCCGCCGTCGGCGTCGTTGGCGGCTTCAATCGTGCCGCCGTGGTTCTCGGCGATGCGGCGGCATAGCGCGAGGCCCAGCCCGGTGCCTCCGCCCTTGCTGGTGAAGAAGGGCGTGAACAGGCGTTGCAGCATCTCGGCGGGGATTCCGGGGCCGTCGTCGCGCACCTCGAACACCGCTTCTTCCTTATCTATGCGCGCGCAGATGCGGACTGAACCGCCCTCGCGCCCGTCGTCGCGCCCGCGAATCGCCTGCGCGGCGTTCAGGATCAGGTTCAGCAGCGCGCGCGCCACCAGGTCGGCGTCGACCTTGGCGTGGCCGTCGGCGCAATCGACGTAGAGCTTGATCTCGCCCTCGGGCAGTTCCTGCGAAGCCAGCGTCACGGCTTCCATGACCACATAGGTCAGCGGCGTGTCAGCGCGCTGGACTTGTACTTCGCGGCTGTGGGTCAGCACGTCGCGCACAACGCGGTCGAGTCGCGAAACGACGCCGCGAATCTTGCCCACGGTCGGGTGCTGCTCCAACCCGCGCTCACGCGCCAGCAGGTCGAGGTAAAGGCGAATGCCGCCCAGCGGGTTGCGAATCTCGTGCGCCACACCCGCGGCCAGTTCGCCCAGCACAGCCATGCGCTCGCGGTGGGCCAGCAGGTCGTTCTTACGCTGGATCTCAGCTTGCAGCTCAGCCACGCGGTCAAGCAAACGGTCGTGCGAGCCCTGCATGCGCGTAAGCGCAACATCGTATTCGCGCAGGGCTTCGGCAAAGTCGGCAGTAGCGGTCGTCACTCGGCGGTCTCCGTGCCCGATACTCGAACTATAAAATACATAAAATACAAAGGCAAGGGGAAAATGCGGTGTTGGGTGTTGGGTGCCGGGTCTTAGGTCAACTACAAGTCTTGGCGACGGTCCCTCCGTTGCTTTTGACCCAACACCCAAGACCCAACACCCAAGACCCAACACCCAAGACCCAACACCCAGCACCCGCCACACTCCGTCATGCGGAAGTCATGTTCCGTGCAAACCTTGTGCAGAACTTGACAGCCCCTCATGCACCGCTAGATTGGCTTACCTTCGCCTACCCCCCTGAAGGAGTGTTTCACGATGCTGCTACGCATTGCGCGTGCGTCCGTTGTTGTCGCGTGTGCCTTCCTGTTGACCCTGACCTTCAGCCCGCTTGAGCAGGCGCCCGCGATTCGCGCGCAGGATGACGACGTCTCCGGTGTCCGCGACGGCATCCGCGAGTACAAGAAGGGCAACTGGGAAGCCGCCATCCGCAAGTTCGACGAGGCGCTCGCCCGCGACCCCAACGATGAACAGGCCAAAAAGATCCGCGACGAAATCGGCATCGAAATGGCCGAGGACTTCCTGCGCGCCAATTTCCAGGACCCGACGCTGACCGGACGCTACACCCGCTTCGGCAAGTGGCTGCTGGCTGCGCGCCAGAAGATGGACCCGACGGGGCGCAACAACAACCCCGAAGAGATCAAGGAGTACGTGGACGCGTACTTCGCTGACCGCGACATCGGCCGCAAGCTGCTGCGCGCGCAGAGCATCCGCGACAGCTACGGCGACTTCGCCGTGCCCTACATCCAGGCCAAGTACATGCACGCCGACAGCGCCGACTGGCGCTACGAGTCGCGCAACCTGCTGCGCACGCTTGGCGCGCAGGCCGTGTACGCTCTGATCCAGTGCATGTACAGCGACCAGATGTACGACCGCCAGACGGCTGCGCTGGCGCTGGGCGATATCGCCGACGCGCGCGCGCTGCCGGTGCTGGCCAAGCACTTCCAGGACGCCGAAGAAGATGAGCAGGTTCGTGAAGCCTGCCGCGCCGGCATCCAGGCCATCCGCGCCATGGGCAACGAGAAAGACAAGCAGGTCAACGACGCCAAAGACCTGTACTACCTGCAGGCTGAAGGCATCTACCGCAACAACGCCGCCGGCCGCTTCTGGCGCAACCGCCTGATCGGCGGCGGGTACCAGGGCAACCTGCCGATTGCGATGGTCAGCTACGACCGCCGCTACACGGTATGGAAGTGGGTTCCTGAGAAGGACACCGGCGAAGACGAAAGCAAGCTGACACCGCAGGACGTGCCGCTGTGGGCGTACTCGGACATCCTGGCCGAGGAGTCCGCACTCGAAGCCGTGACGCTGGGCGTGAAGTACTCGCGCGGCGGCAACGACAATTGGGTGCGCGACGCTGAAGCGCTGTTGTCCTGTATCCACATGCACATGTACACCGAAGGCCGCGCCCGCTACTACCTGGGCGACGCCGAAGAGCGCGCATTCATCACCGAAATGCTCGGCGAAAACGGGTTCGTGCCCGACCTCGCGGCGTTCGGCCAGGCCGCTGCCGGCGGCAGCCCGGTGCTGTACCGCGCCCTTGAGCGCAGCCTTGCCGACGGCTACCCCGCCGTCAGCATTGCGCTGTGCGACGCCATCGCGGCACTGGACGACCGCAGCGCCGTCGGCACCAACGCCGCCGCGCCGCTGATTCGCGCGCTGGCTGATCCCGACAAGAACATCCGCTACGCCGCGGCGCGCGCGCTGGTGCGCCTCGCCCCGGACAAGGACACAGGCCACAACCCGGAGGTCGTTTCGACCGCGGTGATGAACCTGCAGGAAGTCGCCGCGCGCACCGTGCTCGTGATCGTTGAAGACGAAGCGCTGCGCAACCGCTACCTGTCCGACCTCAGCAGCCTGGGCTACGCCGCCGTCGGCGCGCGCACCCTTGAAGAAGGCGCTGACCTGGCAACCCAGGGCACGCCGTGGGACGCCATCGTGCTGCAGGGCGAATACGCCATGGGCGCGGTCAGCGTGTTCGAGGCGCCGAACATCTCCGGCGCGTCAGATCGCGCCGAGAAGGCCGTGCCGATGATGCACCTGCTATCCAGCGACATCCGCTCGCAGGGCGTGCCGGTGCTGGTAGCTGTGCCAGCCGGCGAGCTCGACTCCCGCAAGAGCGACCTGAGCGCGCTGAACCTCGGCGATAACCGCTTCGTCACCTACCAGGTGGAAGCGGGCTACACCGTCGACGCCAGCGGGCTGAACCAGTCGCTGGAGCAGGCGTGGGAAGAAAGCGTCGAGAACGCCAAGAGCAAGACCAACGAGTCGGTCGTGATGATGGCGCACGCACTGGCGGGTCTGAACCCGTCCAGCACCAAGTTCAACGTGCAGGCGCTGCTGGAAGGTTTGTCCGGCGGCCTGCGCCTTGAGGGCCGCACCTGGGCCGCGCGCGAAGCGATCTGCACTGCCATCGGCAAGCTGATCCGCGACGGCAACCGCGTGGGCGCCCCGTGGGCCCGCGAGAACCTGGTGCCGAACCTGCTGGACACCCTCGGCAGCGAAGACCGCGTTGACCGCCCGCGCGTGAAGGCGGCGGCAGCGCGCGCGCTGGGCGCCACCTACGGCACCCACCGCGGCGCGTGGGACGAAGACGGGTACAACGCCCTCAAGGGCATGCTGCGCCTGAGCTTCGACCTCGCGGAAATCTCGGACGAAGAGCAGCGCATGGCCATGTAGCGCGAAGTGTACGACGCCCGCCAGGCGGCCGGCGAAGCCTTCGGGCGTGCGCCGACCACCAGCGCCCAGCGCGTAGAGTTCCAGCGCGAGCAAGCCGTAAATCGGCACGCTCCGC
>CAZNBU010000182.1:0-6920 GCA_964571035.1 uncultured Planctomycetaceae bacterium
CACTTCCCACATCGTCCACGGCATCAGCAGGCTGACGGCGATGATCACCAGGTTCAGGGCCGCGTCGTATGGCGACGATACCCCGTGATCGGTGTGGTAGATCATCCACGAAATCGCCATGCCCGGCAGCAGCGCCCACAGGATGCCCAGCACGCGGATGTTGCGCTCGCCGAACTTCGTGTACAGCAGCGCAAGCACCACCAGCACGCCCAAGTCGCAGGCAAAGCGCGCACCCAGGAAAGCCCAGAAGTGCTCCGGGTACACGAACCAGTCCAGGCTTGCGCCCGCCGGCATCAACACCAGCGCCAGCACGCACCCGATCTTGCTGTGCAGCACCCGCTGGCGGCGATCAGCCTCCATGAATGCTGCGGACAGGTCCTGGGAGACTTCATCCAACGCGGACCCCCGGCTTGTCGATGGTCATGTACACGTTGACACCCGTGGTGTCGCACGAGACCTTGGGCTTCCATTCTTCGGGCACCAGCGTCTTGAAGTCGTTTTCGTCGCGGTAGATCAGGTGCCATTCCAGCAGGTGCTCCATGAACTGCCGGATGGGGTTGCGCGAGTGAACGTTGGTCACGGCAACCTGGCCGCCCGGCGCCGCCCACTCATAGAACAGTTGCAGCAACTTCTTGCAGATGCGGTCGGACAGGTAGTCGAACAACCCCGCGCAGAACACCAGGTCCCACTGCCGCTCGATCACCGCGCCGATTTTCTGCGTGCGCGACGACTCCTTCAGCAGGTCGTGTACTGACTTGTGCATGAACTCGATCGGGCAGCGGCGTCCCGCAGCCCTGGCCGCCGCGGTCAGCCGGCTGCGGGCGTACTCAAGGGTTTCGTCGTTGAAGTCGAGCATCGTGAACTCGGCGTACTCGCACAGCGCGTCCTCAAGCATGAAGCGCTCGGTCTCGCGTGCCGGGCCGCACCCGATGTTGAGCACGGTGAACTTGCGCTTTTCGGTGCGCGCCCGCTGGGCGTTGGTGCGCAGCAGGTCCACCAGGAAGTCGATGCGGTTGCGGTGCGCCTCAGCCGGCTCGCGGCTGAGCACGAAGGCGTTGACGATGCGCGCGTAGGTGTTCGGGCCTTCGATCGGCTCGCGCAGGATCATGTTCACCATTTCGTAGTCGCCGGCGTACCCCAGCGGCTTGGTGAACGTGCGGTGCACAAACGGCGCTGCCAGCATCAACGGGTGCAGTTCGCGCTGGGCGAAGGCGCGGTGCGACACCACTTGCTCGGCGGGAACCCTGGTGGCGACCCCTTCGAAGTGGCCGAACAGGTCGTTGATTTTCAGGCTGAGCCCGCGTTGCAGTGTGCCGACGAGTTCTTTCTCGGCGTCCGAGCCAGGGCGGATGCCCGTGGATGTTTCGGCTTCTAGCTGGTTCAGCCAGCGGCTGAGCTCGGAAAGAAACCCAGCGATGTTGGAAACGGAAAGCTGGTAGTCGGGGATCAACCCGTGTGAACGCTCGAAGTCCTCAACGAACTCGCGCACCTCGCGCTCAAGCTCGTCGCCCGGTGGCAGGCCGACAATGTCCTGCCACGGGTCGACCAGCGTTGCCGAAACAATCAGCATCAGCCCGGTCGAAACCAGGTTGCTGACCACGGCGCGGCCGGTGTAAACCATGCGCTCACCGCGTAATACGCGGAATTCGGACAGCACCTCGCTCAACTGGACAATTGAGTAGGGGTTGTAGATCTCAAAGACGACCTGGTTGCGACTGATGTGGATAAGCGTCCCGCGGCAACTGATTTGCTGCGAGTTGCTAAACGTCACAAAGGTGTCGATGCGCTGCGTCTGCCGCTCCAAAGTCATCCTCTCAGGTTGACGGTGAATTACTGCCCGGCGACCGGCTTGACCCGGCGCACGGCGGGCAGATAATAGCCCGTCACATCGGTTCCTCAAAGCGTCGGGGCAGGCGGTTCATGAACGATAGGGACCTCGAGCGCCTTACACAACTCGCAATGCTCGCGAATTTGAGCACCGGGGTATTGCATACCCTCAACAACATTCTGCAGGCGATTTCCGGGTACGGTCAGTTGGCGCTGCACCGCTTCCCTGAAGAGATGAGCTCTGAGACCCTGAGCAGGATCGTGGAGTGGGCCCAGGAAGCGGGTCGACAGTCCAGGGCAGTGCTCGCGCTCGGCCGCCGCAGCGATACACCGCAGCGCGGCGAGGTCGAAGTGGCTGTCAAGCGGACAGCCGAGATGTTCATAACTCAGTCGTTAGATAACGAGTCCATCGACATTGGGTGGTCCGACCTCGGATGGCTGCCGCCGGTCGGAATTTCAACGGAAAGCTTGCAAATCGTGCTCGCCAACCTGGTGCGCAACGCGCTGGAAGTCTTCCAGGGGCGCGGTGGATCGGTTCGCATCCGCGCCGAGGAGGGCGAAAAGGCGGTGGTGCTGAAGGTCTGGAACTCGGGCCCGCAGATTCCGGAGCACACGCTGCGGCGGCTGTTCACGCCGTGGCTCTCCACGAAGCCGATGGGCGAGGGGCACGGCATTGGTCTGTACCTGTCGCGCGAGTTGCTGCAACGCGCGGGCGGCACGATTGAGGTGCGCAATCTTGAAAGCGGTGGGGTAGAGTTCTCACTCATACTTCCAGCCACCGAGGACGAAGTACCGATGGTCAAGGACCCAGGCAAACCCGAAGAGTTGCAGATGCACGGCCGCAGGGTGTTGCTGGTAGAAGACGACGAGTCGGTGCGCGAAGTAATGGAGATGGTGATCCCTGAGTTCACGGGCGCCGACGTAGAGGTGGCGGATTCCGGTTCGCGCGCCGTGGAGCTTCTGACCGATTCGCACTTCGACGTAATCCTGCTGGATCTGCGCATGCCCGGCATGAACGGGCAGGATGTGTTCCACGCGCTGAGCAACGAGCAGCGCAACAAAGTGGTGTTCGTAACCGGCGACATCGTCTCGCCGGGCATTCGCGAGTTCCTCGACCGCAGCGGCCGCCCCGTGCTGCTGAAGCCGATCGACATGGCTCGTTTGATCGAGGCGATGCAGCGCAGCTTGCCGAGCTGACTGTTTTCGTTAGCGACCTAATTTATAGGCGGGCATTCGTAGCCAGTGAAGCCCGGAGGCGGGAGCTTGGAGTCGGGAGCAACTGCAAGGACTCGCCCTGATTGGCTAATCTGCAGTTGCTCTCGCCTCCCGCCTCCAAGCTCCACGCTACGTCCAGATAACCGAACTCGCGTCCAAAAAAAATTCGAGCAAGCGACCAAAGAACTTCTTGAACCCGTAGTGAGCTACGCGCGTTATACTGTGGCGAGCACAGGAGCAGTTGATTGGTGAAGCTGGCTTCCATTGTGGCCGTTCTCTACCTCGGCATGGCGCCGGGGATGAACGTAGCGCGGCTTGTCCACTCGCTGGACCTGTGCGTGCTGTTCGAGCAGGCGGAAACCGTGGCAGCGCACACCTGCCCCGAACACCAGCACGAAGAGCCACCCAAGGACAACGGCAATCACACCCACGACTTCATGATTGAATCCGGCGCGTTTCCTGTGGTCGCGCCGACCGCAGACACCACCGAAGCACCGGCCCACCAGTTGCAACTGCCGGCTGAAACCAGCGAAGCAGCCATCGGCGAACGCCCGCACGACATGCCGGAGCGACCACCGCCGCTCGCGCCTCACATAGGCGTTACCCTGCTGCTCATCTGAAACTCTCCGTGAACCGGTAACACGCTCATGCGTGGCCACCGGTCATTTGGCGTTGGAATGCCTCACGCCAGCCACGGAGATGTTGATGAGAACTATTCCTCTATTGATTGCGCTGCTGCTGGCAGGATGCCAGAGCTACGAGCCGTTGCCGCTTGAGCCGGAGCAGCACCAGCGCGACTGGCGCACGCGGGCCGTGACCGACCAGGCTGTCGCCGACTACGCCGCAGAGCTTGCGGCGCGATCTGAAAAGGCACGCCCCGCCTACAACCCTGCCGACGGCCTGACATTGCCCGAAGCCGAGGTGGTGGCGTTGTTCTTCAACCCGCACCTGCGCGTCGCGCGCCTTGAAGCCGGGGTAGAGCTCGCCACCGCCGAGGAAGCCGGGCGCTGGCAGGACCCGGAACTGGATCTCGAAGGCGGTTGGATCTTCGGCAACCTGGATCAGCCGTGGTTCGCAGCCGTCGGCATCAAGTTCACGATCCCGCTGTCCGGCCGCCCGGGCGTGGAGCAGGACCTGGCGTTCTCGCGCCACCGCGCATCGCTGCGGCGCGTGGTGGCGCAGGAATGGGCGACGCTGGCGGACTTGCGTGCGCACTGGCGCGAGCTCGAGTCGGTGCGCGAACGCCGCCGGTTGACGGAGAGCTATCTTGGCGAGCTGGACGTGCTGCAGACCCGGGCAGCGCCGCTGCGTGAAGCGGGTGAGATTTCGACGCTTGACCTGCGACTGGTCGAGATCGAACGCGCGGCCCGGCGCGCTGACCTGACCGCGCTGCGCCACGAAGGCGAGCGCGTTGAACACACCATCCGTGAGCTGCTGGGCCTGCACCCGGACGCCCCGCTGGAGCTGGTGACCACAACCCCGAAGGCACCCGAGCTGCCGTCGCAGCTTGAAGCGACGCTGCAACGCAACCACACAGGCCTCGCGGTGCGGCGCGCCGAGTACGAAACCGCTGAGCAGGAGCTGCGCCTTGAGGTGCGCAAGCAGTTCCCCGATCTGACCATCGGCCCGGGGTACGAGCTTGAGGAAGGGCAGTCGCGCATCTCGATCGGCCTGGGCATCCCGATCCCAATCATCAACCTCAACAAAGAAGGCATCGCGCGCGCGAAGGCCGCGCGGCTGGCGTCCAAAGCGGTGTTCGAAGCCGAACTGGAGACCGCCGTGCACCAGCTGGCGCAGGCGCGGCGGCAACTGCGCAACAGCGAAGAGCTGCGGCGGCAGATCGTGGACACGGTTGTGCCGCTAGCGGACCAGCAGGTCGCGGACGCCGCGGCGCTGGCGGAAGCCGGCGAGTTCGACGCGCTGCGCCAGCTTGAAGTGCTGACGCGCCGCCATGAAACGCGCATCCAGGTTTTCGAAGCCACGCTCGGGCAGGTCCGCGCGCAGGACGCCGTGCTGGTACTGCTGGGCCAGGCCTTCAAGCCGGAGGAGGAGAAAGATGAATAGGCTGCTGATACTCGCATGCATCGCGGCGCTGCTGGCCGCGTGCACCACAGAGCCGGAGGAGCCAGTCGGCGGCGAAGAGAGCCAAGGCGGCGGCGCGGCGCCGACCAACCGCATCGACATCCCGCCGCAGGTAGTGCGCAACCTCGGCATCACCTTCGCCCAGGTCGAGAAGCGCCGCGTCGCGCAGACGCTGCGCCTGCCCGGCGCGTTCGAAGCCCCGCCCGACGCCATGCGCCTGTACCGCGCGCCGCTGGGGGGCCGCGTGCGGACGCTCGTGAACCAGTACGACGAGGTGAGGGCGGGCACAGAGATCGCGCGCATCAACTCGCCGCAGTGGCGGGACATGCAGTCCACACTCGACGCGTTGCAGTCGCAGGCCGAGGAGGCCGCGGCGGCGCACAAGCAGGCCGGCGCCGAGCTGGCGTCCACGCAGGCGGCCGTGAGCGCATACCCGCGCCGGATCGAAGCGTTCGCGCCCCAGTTGACGGCACTGGAGGAGCACCTGGCAAGGTTGCAGGGCGCGCGCGACTTGTGGACCGCGCGAGTAGCAGAACTCGAAGATCTGATCGAGAAGGGCGGCGGCCGGGCGACCGAACTCGCCGGCGCGAAGGCAGAACTCGCTTTGGCAGAGGCGGCGCTGAGCGACGAGCGGGAAAAGCGCGCTGAGCTGGAACGCCAGCGAATCGAGTTGTCCATCGATCAGGAGGTGGCAGCGGGTCAGGTCGACGCGCTCAAAGCCGCACAGGAAGCCGCGCGGGTGCATGCCGAAGCAAGCAGGCGCTCGTTCGAGCTGAAACTGCACGCCGCCGCGGCGACCCTGGGCGTTGAGCCCGAGACGCTGGCGGACGACGCGTGGCGCAAACTGCACGAAGTGCCGGTGCACGCCGACGCGGACGTGACCATCCTCGATCTCGACGTCGGTGTGGGCGAGATCGTCGAGCCCGGTGCGGCGCTGTGCCACGCCATGGACCGCTCGCGCATCCGGTTCCGGGCGCGCGGCATGCAGTCCGACCTCGGGCGCCTCAAGTCCGGGTTGAGCGCGCGCGCCGTGCCGCCTTCCGGCGGGACACTCGAAGGCGGCGAGCCCGCCGAGGGCACGATCATCCTCGCGCCGAAAGCGGAGGCTGAGTCACGGCTGCTGGATGTGCTGATGACGCCGGAAAGCGTGCCCGCCTGGGCACGCCCCGGCGTCACCGGCGAACTCGAGGTTGTGTGGGACGCCACCGAGCAGCCGGAAATGGCGGTGCCGGTGCGCGCCATCGTCCGCGACGGGCTCGACCTCGTGATCTTCCGGCGCGACCACCTCGACCGGAACAAGGTCGTGCGTGAGAAGCCGCCGTTCGGTCCGTCAGACGGCCGCTGGCGGGTGATCTACGGCGGCAACGTGGGTGTCGGCTCAGAGGTGGTGCTCGACGGCGTGTACGAACTCAAGCTGACAGGCGCCGGCAAGGCGGCCGAAGGCGGGCACTTCCACGCCGATGGCACATGGCACGCCGGCCCGGCACACGACTGAAGGCCCACGCCGGAAGGCAAGGGCCCGACGGCAGGCAGGAGTACAGATGTTCAAGTCCATGATTGCATTCTCGCTGAGGCGCTCCTCGCTGGTCGTGGTGCTGGCCGGGTTGCTGCTTGTCGCAGCCGGCGTCTACGCGCCGCGCATCCCCGTGGACGTGTTTCCGGAGCTCAACGCGCCCACCGTCACCATCATGACCGAGTGCAAGGGCTACGCCGCAGACGAGGTGGAGCAGTACGTCAGCTTCCCGATTGAAAGCGTTGTCAACGGCATCCCCGGCGTGCGCCGCGTGCGCAGCAGC
>CAZNBU010000183.1:0-6903 GCA_964571035.1 uncultured Planctomycetaceae bacterium
AGCCTCGACATGAGCTACACCAGCGTCGATGGCAGCGAGTACGACGACCTGACCATCGTCGTCTACAACTCGGAGGGGCTGCTATCGACACTGCACGCGCGCAGCGCCCGCATCGAGTACCTGCGCTACTCCGGCATGCTGAACCTTACGCGCTGCTTTGACCTGCGCATGATCCAGTTCGACCCGAGCACCGGCAAACCCACCGGCACGCCCATGGTGGCCGAGCAGGTGGTCGAGCTGCGCGTGCTGCGCGACTTCGGCAGCGAACGGGAAACACAAAGCAACAAAGCGCTGGGCACCGTGCAGTTGCTGGAAAAAGTCCGCCGCGAATCCGACAACGACAACCGCGGCGCATCGGCTGAGCTGGTCCGCCGCGCGGGCCTTACGCTGGGCGGGCTGGTGCTGCCGCTGCTGGGCGCCCTGCTGGCCGGCATGATCAACCACCCCAACCGCCTGCTGGCGATCGGCGTGGGCGTCATCCCGGCTGCGGTCGGGTACTACCCCGTGATGACGGCAGCCGCCACGCTTGCCGAGAAGTCCACCGTGTCGCCGCTGGCGGCGGCGCTGCTGGCGCCGGTCGCGGCAGTGCTCGCGATCGCGCTGGCTGCGTGGCGCGTGACACTCGGCCGCTGGAGATAGTCCGTATCCCGCGCGGCGCCTTAGTCGTCTCAACGGGTGAGAGGAACAGGAGCCACTCGTGAGCGAGCCGGTAAGCAAAGAGTTCACCCGCGAAATCCGCGTGGCGCGCATGCGTTTCCTGAAGTCGATTGACCCGCTGCGCCCCGAGCTTCATCGCTTCTGCCGCAGCCTCGCGCGCAACGTGTGGGACGCCGAGGACCTCTTGCAGGACACGCTGCTCAAGGCGTTTGCCAAGCTGGCGGAAGTTCACTGGGACCTGCAGAACCCGCGCGCCTACCTGTTCCGGATCGCTACCAACCTGTGGATTGACCGCTTCCGCAAATCAACGGAGTCGGAAATGCCGGAGCAATTCGACGTACCCGCCGGCGACGCACCGCCGCCGGGCGAAACCCGCGAAGCCATCCGTGAGCTGGCGCGCCTGCTGGGCCCGCGCGAGCGCGCGGCTGTGCTGCTGAAGGACGTGTTCGATTTCTCGCTGGATGAAACGGCCGCGTACCTGCAAACCGGCGTCGGCGCCACCAAGGCGCTGCTGCACCGCGCACGGGAAAAGCTGGCCGCCAAGCGCCCGGCGGCAGCGGCAATGCCAGCCGCCGAAGGCCCCGAAGCCGCGCTGCTGGACCGTTGGTGCGACGCCTTCAACAAACGCGACCTGCCGGCGCTGACCGCGCTGATGCTGGAGGACGCGACTGCCGAAGTGGTCGGCATGGTCCAGGAGTACGGGCGCAACCAGGCCCGCGACGGCAGCATCGCCCACACCGCCACCGAAGAAGGCGCGCCAACCGCCGAGCGCCGCGAGTACCTCGGCGAGCCGATTGTCGTGTTGTGGTACACCGTGCAGCACGACGGCCACGACCAGCGCGTCGTCCGCGATGTGCTCAGGTTCACACAGGAAGGGGCCAACCTCCAGTCCCTCCGCTACTACTACTTCTGCCCGGAAACGCTGGCCGAGGTCTGCACAGCGCTAAACCTGCCGCTTGTGGACAACGGATACCGGTATTCTTGATGGGCTCGGATGCCTCATTTATAGGCGCTCCCCGGCGCACAAGCCCGGATTTGCCAATTTTTCCGTACTAACCACCTTTGGTGGTAAGTAGAATAGGCGCACCGAATCAACCTTAGACCCAAGTCATATCTGGGCGTCTGGGCGCGTCGGATGGGCTGAAGGACCCCAAGCACTGGCTCCACCCTGGGTCGTGGCGCTGGAGGAGAGGCATTCCATGCGAATTTCGTGGGTACTACCTTTGCTTGTGATCATGGGCGCCGCCGGGATGGCTGCGCAGAACTTCTCGTTGTACCGGGTCATCTCGGCGAACAACTCCGGGGCGAACCCCGTCACCGACCACCAGGTGCTGGTGAAGCTGGACACGTCCAACTTCAACTACGCCAATGTGAACGGCGCAAACGGGGAAGACATCCGGTTCTTCGGCCTCGGCGGAACACCGGCGCTGGATTACTTCATCGAAACCTGGAACCCGGCTGGCACCAGCCTGATTTGGGTCAAGATCCCCAGTATCCCCGCCAACGGGGCCACGGACTTCGAGATGCACTACGAAGACGCCGGGACAACAACATCAGCGTCTAACTTTGCGGCTACATACCCTAGCAGCTTCATCAGCAGCGGGTCAACGACGCTGACGGGCGTACAAAGCTTCGACTGGTTCGAGGTTGGAGCGGCGGACACCATCACCGTAGGCGCCGGGTCAGTGCTCGAGATCAGGGCGCGTCGCATTATCATTCAAGGCAACATTGACGGGTCAGGTGCAGGCAACCTCGGTGCGACAAGCCCAGGGACCGGTGGCGGCCTAGGCGGCGGCGCGCAAGCACCCTCGGCTTCGGGCGCCGGTGGCGGAGGCTACGGTGGCGACGGCGGAGATGGCGGCGCGGATGGTGCAGACGTTCCCGGCGCGGGCGGCACCGCATACGGCTCCTCGGACTCCGTTTCCATCGACATGGGCTCGGGCGGTGGGTGCACGGCAGCAGCCGGCGGCAATGGCGGCGGCGGCGTGGACATTCGTGGATTTCTCGTGACCATCTCCGGCAGCATCAACTGCAATGGCGCGCAAAGCGCATCCGGCGGTCAGGGCGGTGGCGGGGGCTCGGGCGGCGGAATCCTGATTGGTGGATACGACGTCGAAACCAGCGGTACGTTTGACGCCAACGGCGGCGATGCCGGAGCAGGCAGCGGCGGCAATGACGACGGCGGCGGCGGGGGCGGCGGCCGGATCAAGATCCTCTGGGAAGATGTGGTCAACGATACCTCCGTCCAGAATGTTGCCGGGGGATTGTCCGGCCTTGGCACTTCAACAGCCCCAGGCCAGCCAGGTGATCCAGGCAGCACACACGTCAGCCAGGAGACCGCTGTGATCGCAGAAGTGTTTGCGGTGATTGGCGCGGAGACTCTTTTCAATGCCGAAGCCAGCGCGGCCCCGGCTGCCGGCAGCAGCCTGGCCGGGCCGATGAACGGGCCGTTTGCACTCAGCGTCGACCCCGGCAGCACGCTCGCCAACGCTGAGATCGAGCTTACGGACGGCGATGCCGATCCCATCGATGTCCTCGCCATTACGCCACTTACCTCGGTGCCGGCGGGCATCACCGCGCCCGTTGCGCCAGCCAACCCGGCGCACCCTGTACTGCTGGCGTGGACGGGTACAGCGGACGCTTCCAACCCACCGGGAGACTACACCTGGGAGATTGAGTTCGCTGACACCGTCAACCTCACGACCGTGATCATCGAAGTCACCATCACCATCAACGACCTGCCGCCGACGCACGTCCTTCTAGACGCGATGTCGGGTGACGGCAGCTCGGGCAACCCGTACACCGTCAACTACTTCCCGGGCGCGACCGGGGCGCTGGCGGTGGACCTTGCCACCGTTACCGACCCCAACACATCGCAGCCCGTGACCCTCACCGGCGTCGTGCAGGTCTCGGGCCCCAGCAGCGGCACCGGGTTCCAGTTCAGTTTGTCCGCGGGCGTGTTGAACATCGCGCCAGCCGGCACGCTGGTGCAGGACGACGCCGGCAACCAGGCGTTCACGCTGGTGGTAGAGGACGGGACACACACCGAACTGATCCGCGTGGATGCGTTCGTGTTCGGGTCGTCAGGCAACATGTTCTTCGTGAATTCGCCTGTGATGCCGTTCGCCACGATCGACATGCCGTATGGGCCGGAAACCCTGATAGTGCAGGGTGGAACAACGCCCTACACCTTCAATGAGATCTCCGGCACGTGGCCAGCCGGCATCACGCTGAACACCGCAACCGGCGAAATCAGCGGCACGCCGACTGAGTTGGGCACGTTCAGCGTGGAGATCCGCGTGATCGACGCCAACAACGACACGGTCACCGAAACGTTCACACTGACCGTAAGGCAGGAAGTGAGCGAGGCTGGCGGTACCACGACCACAACCGAGAACAACGGGTGCAGCAGCACCCCCGGCAGCACCAGCCTGTTGCTACTGGCGCTGTTGGCGGGCCTGGCCGGGTTGCGGTACGCGCGGTATGCGCTGGAGTCGTAACCCGCGTCAGTAGCGCTTGAGAACTTCCCCGGGTTGAAGCACTGACAGAACAGCTCGACCCGGGGAAGCCTGTTCCGGTCCACAACCCAGGACGGCGGCAACTTGCCACTTGTGCAAAGTTTGCGCTTGCACCCAAAGGCGTTGCATCTAGATTACAACCACTATTAGTGGTTACTTGTATACGAATTGCCACGTCTAGTGGTTGTAATTTTGGAGGATTCGAAAGGCTTGGCGGGCAGCGCGTCGCGGGTCAGCGCGCTTGCTACGCAGCAGTGATCGTCTGGTGCGACGAGACCCACGGGAGGTAACAACGTATGCAGGGCACATTGACTCGTTTGATCGGCGTCCTTTCGATCCTGGTGGCAGCCTCGGCGCTTGCCGCCCAGACGCCGGTACTGACGTACCCGTACACCCAAGGCTTCGAATCACCCCCACCCTATGCAGAGGCAGTTCTGACCTCGGTCGGCTCTGCCACGGTTCCAACCAACTCGGCAGGGGTCGGAAATGCGCCGACCACCCAGCTCAACACGGAATCGGGAGGCGGCGGCATCAACGTTGTTCCATCAACCGGCGGCCTGCTGCCCCACACCGGTAACGGGTTGCTGGAGATGGCAGGTGACTGCAACACCTTCATCGACATTCACCTGGACCTGTCTGCCGCCACGCCGACGACCACCGTCGAGCTCGACTTCTGGTGGGCGGACGTCGGCTCCTGGGACAACGGCATCTACAACGGCGTGTTCCTGAGCCGGGATGGCGGCGCGACATGGGACCTGATTCTGTTCGTCTTCACCCCGGGTTCTGTTGGTACCAACACCTGGTTCAACGAGCTCATTGACATCGGGGCGATGATGTCTGCGGCTTCGTTGACCTACACCAACAACATGGTCATTCGCTTCCAGATGGAAGACTCGCTGAACACCGAGATTTGCGCGCTGGACGACATCACGATCACCGGCTCGCCGCCGCCGGACATGACGATGGAGTTCAACAGCGTGCCCGTTACCGATGGCGGCACGATCAACATCGGCGACGCGCGCACCCAGGTCGGCGACCTGTTTACCTTCACCATTGGCAACCTCGGCCCGGGCGACCTCTATCTGCTCGGCACGCCGCCCGTGAGTATCGCGCTGGGCACCAATATGTCCGATGCCAACGTCCAGACGCAGCCGGGCCTGCTGACCATTCCACCCACCCAGACCACGACCTTCGTTCTGCGAATCGAACCAAGTACACCGGGGCCGTTCAACTTGATGGTCGACATCGTAACCAACGACCCCTTACAAAATCCGTTCGACTTCACGATCCAAGGCAACGGAATCCTGCCAAACGACGCAGCGGAGGCGAACGCTACCGCTGGTTCGTCGTTGGTGGGGCCGACCGGCGGGCCGTTTACTCTCAGCGTTGACCCTGGCGCCACGCTGGCCAATGCGACCATTGAACTGACCGACGTGGACCTGGACGACATCGTTGTTTCGGCGATCACGCCGCTCACCACGGTCCCCATGGGCATCCCCACGCCTGCCCTGCCCGCGCAAGCTCACCCAATTCTGCTCACGTGGGCCGGCACCGTGGATGCGACCAATCCGCCGGGCGACTACACCTGGGAGATCGACTTCGCCGACACCGTCAACCTGACGCCGCTGGTCGCCAGGGTCACCATCACGATCAACGATCTGCCGCCAACGCACGCCATCCTCGACGCGATGTCGGGCGACGGCAGCTCGGGCAACCCGTACACCGTCAACTACTTCCCGGGAGCGACCGGGGCGCTGGCGGTGGACCTTGCCACGGTAGCCGACCCCAACACCGCGCAGGGTTTGACGCTCACAGCCGCTGTCCAGGTTTCGGGGCCCAGCGGCGGCACCGGGTTCCAGTTCACAATGACTGCGGGCGTGCTCAGCATTGCGCCGGCGGGCACATTGGTGCAAGCCGACGCCGGCAACCAGGCATTCACGCTGGTGGTGGAGGATGGCACGCATTCGGTACTGATCCGCGTGGATGCGTTCGTGTTCGGGTCATCCGGGAGCATGTACTTCCTGAACTCGCCGAACTTGGCGTTTGCCACAATCGGCGTGCCCTACGGGCCGGAGACGCTGATGGTGGATGGCGGCACCTCGCCCTACACCTTCAATGAAATCTCGGGCGCGTGGCCGGCGGGCATCACGCTGAACACCTCCACCGGCGAGATCTCCGGCACACCGACCGAGCTTGGCACATTCAGCGTGGAGATCCGTGTGGTCGACGCCAACAACGACACGCTGACCCACATGTTCACGCTGACCGTCAGGCAGGAGGTGGGCGATGCGGGCGGCGGCACCACAAGCAACACCGACAACAGCGGGTGCAGCAGTTCCACCGGCAGCACCAGCCTTTTGCTGCTGGCGCTGTTGGCGGGCTTGGCCGGCCTGCGCTTTGCCCGTAGCAGAAGTGCGTAAGCAAGTCCGCCAGAAACGAGCCGGCAACCCGAAAGGGTTGCCGGTTTCATTTCGGCGCAGATGGCACCCGGATCGGCTACTTCACGCGCCAGCGCAATGCAGCCAAAGTTGCCGCCAGCAACCCAAGCAGCGCCAGCCAACTGGTGGGCCTGTGTTGTCCCGGCGCAGGGCTGATCGCGCACCCGGCGAACAGGGAGTCGTCGGCGCCCCTGTCTTCATCGCTGGGTTCGGAGTTGATCTTCAGCGTGACCTCCTGCTCGGCCCAGTCGCCTGTGGTTTGGTCTTCTACCCTTAGTGTGAAGGCGAAC
>CAZNBU010000184.1:0-6843 GCA_964571035.1 uncultured Planctomycetaceae bacterium
TGGGCTTCAAATGCGGCATCGTCGGGCTGCCTAACGTCGGCAAGAGCACCCTGTTTAACGCGATCACAGCCAGCGAGATCGCGGCGGCTGCCAACTACCCGTTCTGCACCATCGAGCCCAACACCGGCACGGTCACGGTGCCCGACTCCCGCATGGACAAGCTGGTCGAGCTGGCCAAGCCCGCGCGCGTGGTGCCGGCGACCATCCAGTTCGAGGACATCGCCGGCTTGGTGGAAGGCGCCAGCAAGAACGAGGGCCTGGGCAACAAGTTCCTCGCCCACATCCGCGACGTGGACGCCATCGCCCACGTTGTGCGCTGCTTTGAAGACGACAACGTCGTGCACGTCAGCGGCGGCGTTGATCCCGAGCGCGACATCCGCGTCATCCAGACCGAGCTCGCACTGAAAGACCTGGAGTCCGTCACGAAGCGCCTTGAAAAGTCCGAGAAGCTGGCCCGCGGCGGCGACAAGGAAGAGAAGCTGCGCGTGCAGATCCTGACCGGACTCAAGCCGATCCTCGACGAAGCCAAACCCGCGCGCCTGTACGACGTGGACGAGCAGCATGAGCACGTGCTCAACGAGCTGCAACTGCTGACGCGCAAGCCGGTGCTGTACGTCGCAAACGTCGCTGAGCACGAGCTTCCCGACGGCAACAAACACACCGACACCGTCAAGCGCATCGCCGCCGAAGAGGGCGCAGAAACGGTCATTATCAGCGCGAAGATCGAAGCCGAGATCGCGCGGCTGCCACAGGACGAGCGCAAGGAGTTCATGGAAGGCCTTGGGCTGCGGCAGAGCGGGCTGGATCGGCTGATCAATGCCGGCTACACGCTGCTGGGGCTGCGTACGTACTTCACGGCGGGGCCCAAGGAGGTGCGGGCCTGGACGATCAGCGCAGGCGACACCGCGCCGCAGGCGGCGGGCAAAATCCACAGCGACTTCGAAAAGGGTTTCATTCGCGCCGAAACGATCAGCTACGCCGACTACGTTGCCAACGGCGGCGAGCACGGGTCCAAAGAAGCCGGCAAGCTGCGCATCGAGGGCAAGGAGTACGTCGTGCAGGATGGCGACGTCATGCACTTCCGCTTCAATGTCTGAGCCGGCAGACAAGCCGCGAAAACGCGAACAGGTGTTTTGCGTTTTCGCGCCTTCGCGGCTCTAATCCGGGTATGGAAGTACACACCGTCTGGACCACGCTGGACGTTGAAACGGACAACCCGCCGGCGACCGAGCCGATGGATGCCTTCATCGCCCGCCCAGCCGACGGCGGGCCATGGCCGGGCGTGATCGTGTTCCAGGAAATCTTCGGCGTAAACGAGCACATACGCGAAGTGTGCGCCCGCGTCGCGCAGCAGGGCTACATCGCCATCGCGCCGGACATCTACCATCGCACCGTGCAGCGCTTTGAGGTGGGGTACGCGCCCGAGGACGTGGCCGCCGGGCGCGAGCACAAGGCGCAATGCACCCTGGCCGGCGTTCTAGCCGACACCGCCGCGAGCGTGCGGGCACTGCGAGGGCGCCCGGACTGCACCGGCACGATCGGATGTGTCGGGTTCTGTTTCGGGGGCCACGTGGCGTTCGTGGCAGCCACCAGCGCCGACATCCAAGCCGCCGCGTGCTTCTACGGCGGCGGGATCGGGGCAACCGGCATTGGCACCGAGACGCCATCCAGCACGCAGGCGCCGCAGCTCAAAGCGCCCATGCTGATGCTGTACGGCGGCAAGGACAAAGGCATTGCGCCGCCGCAGGTGGAAGCAGTCCGCGCCGCACTGGAGCAGGCGGGCGTGCTGCACGAAGTGGTGATCTACCCGCAAGCCGGCCACGGGTTTGCATGCGACCGCCGCGACTCGTACAGCGCCGCAGACAGCGACGACGCCTGGCAGCGCACGTTTGACCTGTTCGCGGAGGCGCTGCGCGGGGAGTAGACATGCCGGATGACGACGTACGACACGGGTTGATCCGGCTTCGCGTTCGCGACATATCGCAGCTTTTCAATTCGCTTGACCCCGACCCGTTCATCGAGCGTGACCTCGACGATGACGCCGTGCAATTCATCGTGTCGTGGGCGCGCGAGATCCCGCACACGCTGCCGGTAAGGATGATCGTCACCGTGACGGAACCACGGTTCACCGGCGATCACCTTCAGACGCTGCAAGCCGCCGTCGCCAACTATTTCGGACAGATGGAGCAACTGGCCCGCAACGAATTCCGGCAATTGATGAAGCGCGGGCGCGCCAGTCTGGCGATCGGGCTGAGCATCCTGGCGGCGGCGGTAGCGCTAAGCCACTTGATCGCGCAGTTCACATCAAACCCTTTCGCGACCCTGTTGGAACAGACGGTGATCATAGGCGGGTGGGTCGCCATGTGGCGGCCGATGGAAATTTTCCTGTATGACTGGTGGCCGTTGCGCCGCAAGCGGCGCGACTA
This sequence comes from uncultured Planctomycetaceae bacterium, assembly GCA_964571035.1. Classification (GTDB taxonomy): domain Bacteria; phylum Planctomycetota; class UBA8742; order UBA2392; family UBA2392; genus JADJRK01. Next base: position 2,427 of record CAZNBU010000184.1, read on the forward strand.
CGCCCGTCTGCGCGACATGTCGGTCGAGGTGAAGTTGCCGGAAGAATCAGTCCGGGGCGGGTAGCTCAACCCACGGCGCGTCTGCCCATTTTTCGGGCAGCGTCGCGCGCCATGCGGGCTCATCTTCTTCCGCCGCGAAGTACCAGCGCCATACGGTCTTTACCTGCCCCGCCAGCTCGGGCGGCAGCCCGTCGTACTGCCGGCGTTGCGCCCAGAACTGGCCCTTTGGCGCCCACAGTTGGTCGGACCAGAGTTCCTCGCGCTCGAAGCGGAGCACCCGCCGCCCTTCGGATCCCGCACGAAGGAGGAACCCCAACCGCATCGTAGAGCCGTCGACGGCGGGCAGGACGATGGCGCCCAGAATCGGCGCGTCCAGCTTGCCGTCGCGAGCGAGCACGACCTGCGTGAACCCGCTACCGCCTGGGGGGCGGTCGAGCACCGCCAGCAACTCCGCGCCCGGTGCCAGCCGCTCCAGCACCGACCCGACACGCTCGCCGGTCGGCCACTCCACGGACTGCTCGCGCAACTGGTGCTCGGTGAGGTAGACGCGCGGCAGCACCACGCGCATGCCTTCGACGGCCTCAGTGCTGTCGTCCGGCTCGCCCTGCGCCAGCGGGTGCTTCCGGGCTTCGTCGAGTGACAGGTCGCCGATCCAGACCCTGGTGCCTTCCGGGAACTGCAGGAGGAACGACTTGGCATGACGGTCGTCCAGCACCTTGAGCATCAGCGATTCGCGCAGGTCACCCCATGCAGCCATGAGGATGCTGAACGCGAGCGCGGTGATCAGCAGCGCTGCCCAGGTTACGCGCAGAATGCGCAGCCACCTTGGTGTGGGTTTGGGATCGGCGGTCATGGCGACATGTTAGCTGGAAAAGAGATGGCGCGGACGGGGTTGTCCGCGCCACTTCAACTCTGCGCACCCTATCCGACCGCGTTAAGCTGCTCCATGTCGAACATGGCGAAGACCTGGTCCAGAAATGCCGGATCTTCGGGTGTTTTGGCGGCTGCACGGGGATCGTACGGCAGCGCGAGCTCAAGGCGGCCGCGGCCGGCGTCGTCATGGGCGAGCATCAACTCGCCGCCGTGATGGAACGCAATGAAGAACGCCACCAGCATCTCGTGCATGCCCGTGCCGGTCGAAACCGGCGCGAACACCTGCTCCGAGCGCGCGTCTTTCCATCCGTCGCCGTCGCCGGTGATCAGAACCTTTAGCCCCTGCGTGCCCGCCACTTCCTGTGGGCCTTCAACGCTGATCGTCACGGTTCCGTTGCCACTGTTCATCTCGGCGGCTTTTTCAAGCAGCCCGTCCATCAGGCGCTGCGACAGCGCGCGGTCCACCCGCATCTCTGGGTGATTGCCCGTGACGTCAATCTTGACCTTGGCGCCGCGCATCAGGCCGCGGTCGTTGACCGACTTCACGGTCGATTCGAGGAATGACTTCAGCGAAGTCACCTCGTCAAAATCCGCGCTTGGGTGCACCACGTTGGCCGCCACGCCGTCCACCAACTTCAGGATCTTGCGCGATTCCTTCTGCGCGATCTCCCACAGGTCGGTCCAGAAGGCGGGATTGCGCGGCGTGCCGTCGTCCAGCTCGTCGCGCAGCTTGGCTGGCGCGAGGTCAAGGAAGGCTTTCAGCGCCGCCATGCTGTTGCGGATGTGGTGGCTCAGGCCAGCCGCCAAGACCGCCAGGCTGCGCACGCGGTCAACGACCATCATGCGCTGCAGGACGGTCAGCTTCTCGCGCAGCAGCTTGTCGCGCTGGCGCTGGATGACGTGGAAGTCCATCGCCCGCAGCAGCACGCCGCGCAGGTCGCGCAGGTCCCACGGCTTGACGATGTACTTGTAGATGGCGCCGCTGTTCACGGCTTCGATCGCGCTTTCCAGGTCGCTGTAGGCGGTGGTCAGAATGCGCACGATACCGCTGCGCTGCTGCCGCACGCGTGCCAGCAGGTCGGTGCCGCGCTCGCCGAGCATGCGCTGGTCGCAGACGATGATGCCGATGCGGTCGCCGTGTTCTTCCAGGATCTTGCCTGCATCGGCGGTGTTCTCCGCCGTCAGGATCTCAAAGTCCTTCTCCATAGCTTTGCGGAAATACTTCAAAGCCTGGGATTCGTCGTCCACGTAGAGAATTGGGAAGCGTTTGTAGTCGTCCGGTGGAAGCATTATCCGAGCTCCTCGCTGGCTGATGGTAAATCAAAGCATACCTCGGTCCAATGACCGGGGTTACTATCTATGGTTATTTTGCCCCCATGATTTCGGACAATCGTCTGGCAGATGCTCAAACCCAGCCCCATGCCTTGTCCCGGGTCACGGGTGGTAAAGAACGGATCAAACACCTTGCTCAGGTTTTCGGGCGAGATGCCGATGCCGTTGTCGCGCACGCAAACTTTCACGCGCAACCCTTCCTCGACCGCCTTTACTCGCAACTCGCCGGCGCGGTCGGGCACCTTGTCGATCGCCTTGGCGCCGTTGGTCAGCAGGTTGATCAGGATCTGCACCGTCTGCGTCTCTGACGCGCGCACCCGCAGGTCCTTGGGAATGTCCACTTCGACCTTGCAGTCGTGGGTGTTGTGGGCGGCGATGCGCATGGCAGCTTCGACGGACCGCGCAAGGTTGAAGACCTCCTGGCGCGTCTGCTTCTCCGGGTAGGCGAACGTCTTCAGGTCAGTAATGATGTTCTTGATGCGTTTCATTCCTGACTCGGCGTCGGTGATCGACTCCTTCAGGTCGGTGTTGGAATCGTCCACGTTCATCAGCGCAAGCTGCGTCGCCGCCAGCGTGTAGTTCAGCGGGTTGTTGATCTCGTGCAGCAGGCCCGCCGCCAGCGCGTTCAGCTTTTCGCTGGCGATCAACTGCTCTTCGGTTTCGCGCAACGTGCGCAGAGTGGTGCGCAGCTCTTCGTTGATGCGCCGCAGCCGCTCCTCCAGCTCTGCCGCCTTCAGCAGGTTGGAGATGCGGGTGCGCAGCTCGACAGTGCTGAACGGCTTGATCAGGAAGTCGTTTGCGCCGTGCTCAAGCGCGGTGATCTTGGATTCCTCGTCGCTGCGCGCGGTGAGGATGACGACCTTCAGCCCCTCAAGCTCAGGCTCGGCGCGCAGGCGGCGGCAGACTTCCAGCCCGTCCAGGCCGGGCAGCATTACGTCCAGCAGCGCGATCTTGGGCTTCACGCGCTTGATCAGCTCGAACCCTTTAAGGCCGTCCGCGGCCTGGTGCACGCGGTAGGATTCGCCCAGCAGCGATACGATGAAGCGCCGCATGTCCGGCTCGTCCTCGACCACCACGACTTCGTCGTCGCCGCCCTCAATTACCGGCAGCGGGCCGGAGTCTTCCTTGGTCGGAACCGTGAGCGAGCGCCGCGCTTCGCTGTGAAGCTGCGCGATGCCGTCAGCGGCGCCGGTTTTCAGGTCGGCGAACGCGACATCCTTCAGCGTCGGAATCTCCACGCGCATGACCGTGCCGCGTTGCAGCTCGCTCGTGGCGGTCAGCTTGCCGCCGTGCGCTTCCACCAGCTCGCGCGAAAGCGCCAGGCCGATGCCGACGCCGGAATACTGGCGTGTCGGCGACGAATCCACCTGGCCGAAGCGGTCGAAAATTCGCGGCAGGTCGGCGGGTGCGATGCCGATGCCGGTGTCCTTCACTTCGATCAACGCGCTTTCGCCGTCGCGCGTCAGCGTAATGTCAATGCGCCCGCCCGCCGGGGTGAACTTGACCGCGTTCGTGAACAGGTTCAACAGCACCTTCTCGAACGCGTTGGTATCCACCTGCGCGGCAATCGGCTCGGTCGGCGAGGTCACGCCCAGTTCAAGCCCTTTGGTGCGCGCGAGGTGCCCCGCCGAGTGAATCACGCCCGGCACCAGCTCGCTCAGGTTAGCCGGCTGCATCTGCAGCTCGGCGCCCTTTGCGTCCAGGCGCACCAGGTCGAGCATGTCGTTGATCAGGCGGAGCAGGCGCAGGCCGTTTTCGCGGGCGACGCGCAGGAACTCGTCGGCTTTGGCGTCGCCGCCGCTGCCGCGCCGGCGCAGCTCGTCCAGCGGCGCGAGGATCAGCGTCAGCGGTGTGCGCAGCTCGTGGCTGACATTGGCGAAGAACTCGGACTTCAGGCGGTCCAGCTCCGCCAGTTTCTTGTAGGACTCGTTCAGCTCATCGTTGCGCTCGCGCAGCTCGTAGCGCAATCGCCAGTCGCCAAAGCGCAGCTTGCTCAGGAAAAAGCTGGCGGTGCTGCAGATCACCGCGGTAAGCGCGATGAAATAGACGTTGTTGAACAGTGAGCTGAGGTTGGATTCGTCGAAGAGGTCCTTATCCAGCAGGATAGAGTTGCCGGTGACCGCCGCGAGGTAAAACAGCAGCGTGAACCCGCAGGTCGTCAGCACTTCCCACATCGTCCACGGCATCAGCAGGCTGACGGCGATGATGACCA